>DATLWH010000387.1:0-4107 GCA_035576505.1 Thermoanaerobaculia bacterium
CTTCACCATTCCTGACGTCGAGTCGTTGCGGACCATCAGCCGCGCCTGAAAACCCGCCTTTTCGTATGACGGAAGTCATCCCCTTCGCCGATGCCGGTTCCTACACTGGTCATCAGTAAAGGAGACCGAAATGCAAACACAACCGAACACGATCGCCGAGCTCGCCGTGGCCATGCCGCAAGCGATCGGGACTCTGGACAAACTCGGGATCGATTACTGCTGCAACGGGACCCAGAGCATCGCCGATGCCTGCAATCGCGCCGGAATCACGACCGACGAACTGCTCGCGCAGATCCCCGCGAAAGCCGGCGCGTCGGAGCGCGACTGGACGACGGAGCCGATGTCTTCGCTGATCCAATTCATCGTCCGGACGCATCATGACTACACCCGCCAGGCGCTGGCAACGCTTCAACAGCTCGTGGTCAAGGTTCGCGAGCACCACGGGCCGCGACACGCCGAGCTCTCCGACGTGGAGAGACTCGTCAACCGGCTCGCCGAGGACCTCGTGCCGCACATGTTGAAGGAAGAGCAGGTGCTGTTCCCGTACATCGGCAAAGTGGAGGAGGCGGCCATGCTGGCGAAAGAGCCGCCGATGCCATTCTTCGGAACGGCGCGCAATCCCATCCGGGCCATGATGATGGAGCACGAGGCGGCCGGCGAGATCCTCGTGGAAATCCGCGCACTCACCTCGGACTTCACCCTGCCGCCGGAAGCGTGCGCCAGCTTCAACGCGCTCTACACCAACCTGCAGGAGATCGAATCCGACCTGCATCGCCACATCCATCTCGAGAACAACATCCTCTTCCCGCACGCGATCGAGACCGAGGAAGCGACACGAACGTCCGCGGTGCCGGCATTCGCCGATAACTGCTGCGGACACAAGTAGGGGGGCGCGAAGGAGCGCGGTACTCGAACACACTCTCACTGGAATCGTCGGCACCCTGTACCTCGTCGAGCGCCCTTCTCCCCCAGCGCTTTTCAGCTGGGGGAGAAGGTGCCGACAGGCGGATGAGGGGGCGTTTCACGAGTACGTCATTCGCGCGCGCGTGTTGAGTAGCAACATACGTTCGAGCCTTCAAAACGGTCTCGTACCGGCCTCGGTAAACCACTCCTATCGCGTACACGCCCCCCTCATCCGCCTTCGGCACCTTCTCCCCCCGCAAGAAACCGCGGTGGGAGAAGGGCGCTCGACTTAAAGAAGTGCTAAGCGATTCAAGCAGATTGTGAGAAATGCAGGCTGGAGAGTCCGACCTACGTTTTGTCCGCCGCCGAGCCAGTGGGGAGGATGCCAACGCTCCGGCCGCAAGCGTCACAGGTCGGGAGTTCGCTGGGAACGGCAGAGAGCGCTGTCACCAAGTCGCGACCACCGCGCCGGCCTCCGATTTGTTATCCTCCGCACTTCCTCCCCGTCCGGAGAGGTCCAATCAACGAAGGGAAAACGCCATGAGCTCGAGACGTATTGGTTCCGCCATTTCAGTAATCGTCCTTTTTCTGTTCACCACCGCCGCTCTCGCCGAAGACGCGAAACCGGCGGCGCCCTCCACCACGGCTGAGCGCTATGGCACGTGGGGAGTCGACCTTGCCGGAATGGATCCTTCCGTCAAGCCGGGCGACGATTTCTTCAAGTATGTCAACGGCAAGTGGGCTGCCACGACCGTGATCCCACCCGACAAGACCGCCTACGGCGCGTTCGCGGTCCTGAGTGATCTTTCCGAGGCGCGCGTTCACGCGCTCCTCGATCAGTGGGCCGCCGACAAGAGTCTGAAGCCCGGTTCCGACGAGGCCAAGGTGGCCATGATCTATCGCACCTTCCTCGATGAGGCCACCGCGGAGAAGCTCGACGCCAAGCCGATCCAGCCGCACCTCGATGCCGTGAAGAAAGCACAGACGCACGAGGATCTGGCACGCGTGATGGGCGGTACTTCCAGACGCTTCGGCAGCTCGTTCTTCGGCGTTCGCATCGCCGACGACGCCAAGAACCCCGACAAGTACGTCGTCTACGTCGGGCAGTCGGGCCTGGGGTTGGCCGACCGCGAGTTCTACCTGAAGGACAAGTTCAAGCCGCAGAAGGACCACTACCAGAAGTACGTTGCCGACATGTTGCGGCTCATCGGCTGGGACGAGCCGGAGAAGAACGCGGCGGACATCGTGGCGCTGGAGACGCAGATCGCCGATGCGCACTGGACGCGCTCCGAGAGCCGCGATCGCGACAAGACGTACAACCCGACCACTGTGTCCGAGCTGGAGACCAGCGCCCCGGGATTCCCGTGGGCCATCTCTTTTAAGGAATCAGGGATCGACAAGTCCGCGCGCGTGGTCGTCGCGCAGAAGACCGCCCTTCCCAAAGAAGCGAAGATCTTCGCCGACACGCCGATGGCGACCCTGAAGGCGTGGGAGGCGTTCCACATCGCCGACGATACGGCGCCGCTTCTGTCGAAGCGCTTCGTCGATCTGCAGTGGGAGTTCCGCTCGAAGTTCCTCAACGGCACGACCGAGCAGCGCGCTCGCTGGAAGCGCGCCGTGGCCGCTTCCGAGCAATCGATGGGTGAAGCCATCGGCCGGACCTACGTCGCCGAGTACTTCCCACCCGAGTCGAAAGCGAAGATGGAGCAGCTCGTGGCCGGCCTCCGCGCCGCGATGAAGGGCCGCATCGAACAGTTGCAGTGGATGGGACCGGAGACCAAGGCCAAGGCTCTGGAGAAGCTGGCCAAGTTCACGGTCAAGATCGGCTATCCGTCGAAGTGGCGCGATTACTCGGGGCTTCAGATCAGCGAAGGCGACCTGGTCGGCAATGCCGAGCGCACGGCGAAGTTCGAGTGGGCGCGCGAGCTGGACCGTCTCAACAAGCCGGTCGACAAGCAGGAGTGGGGCATGACGCCGCAGACGGTCAACGCCTACTACCAGGCCACCAAGAACGAAGTCGTCTTCCCGGCTGCCATTCTGCAGCCGCCGTTCTTCGATCCGAAGGCGGACATGGCCGTGAACTACGGCGGCATCGGCGCGGTGATCGGTCACGAGATCACGCACGGTTTCGACGATCAGGGGCGGAAGTCGGACGGCACCGGCATGTTGCGCGACTGGTGGTCCCCTGACGATGCGGCGAAGTTCAATGCGCAGGCAGCAAAATACGGCGCACAGTACGAGGCCATCAACTTCCCGCAGCTCCCCGGCATCCACATCATCGGCGCCAACACGATGGGCGAAAACATCGGCGACCTCGGCGGCATCCTGATGGCTCTGGATGCCTACCATCTCTCGCTGCACGGACAGCCGGCTCCGGTGATCGACGGCTTCACCGGCGACCAGCGCGTGTTCCTGGGATGGGCGCAGGTGTGGCGCACCGCCATGCGCGACGACGCCCTTCGCCAGCTCATCATGACCAACCCGCATTCGCCCGGCACCGTTCGCGCGTTCGAACCGCTTCGCAACGTCGACGCCTGGTACGCGGCGTTCGACGTGAAGGAAGGCGACGCGGAGTACGTCAAGCCCGAGGACCGCGTTCGGATCTGGTAATTCGTACTCGGCGGCCGCCATATCAGGTTCGTCGAGAGGAACGGGAGTCGGGAGTCGGGGGTCGGGGTCGAGAGGAAGCGGAGCCGTCGTCTCCGACTCCCGACCCCCGACTCCCGACTCCCCTGTGTGCGAGATCACACCCTCCCGTGACGGGAGTCATCCGCACCCTCCAGGGCCGTTTGTAGAGTGGCGGTCATGAGTGAATCGGTCGACCCGCGCGTGGCGCCCTGGCAGATCGACGTGTCTGAGTTCTACGAGCTCGATTCGATGAGCGACCAGATGCAGTTTCTACTCCGGTACGCCGTCCTGGCGCCATCGAACCGCAATACACAGCCGTGGGCGTTTCGCATCACGTCCAACGGCGTCGAGGTCTTCGCCGATTACACACGCCGTCTTCTCACGATTGATCCTGACGACCGCGGACTCCTGATGAGCGTGGGGGCCGCGATCACAAACTTCCGCGTCGCCGCCGCACGGTTCGGATTCAAGAGCAGCGTTTTCTACGATGCCCGGCCCGAGGAAGGAGCGCCGGTTGCCTCCATCACGGTCCATGAGACATGCGGACCGGACCGCAATCTGGCCGCGCTCTTCGGC
>DATLWH010000388.1:0-2824 GCA_035576505.1 Thermoanaerobaculia bacterium
CAGAGCTCGAGATGGCCGCCGTACTCGTCGCGCCAGTCCTTGTTCAGATAGATGAGCATGTTTAGACGGCGATCGATCTTCAGCTTCGGGTGGACGTTGAAGTCGGCATGGACCTTGAGAAACCCGCCGGGCTCGATCTGATGCAGACCGCCGCCGCCGAAGTAGGGATCGGGGATGAGCCCATCGATTCCGGTGAGCGCCTCGAGCCATAGCAGCATCTCGAAGGAGTTCATGTCGTCGAGAAAGCGGCGGACGCTGCTCGCGATGGTGCTGGTCTCGTGGAAGTAGCCGAGCTTCTTCTCCAGCGGCGTATCGAATTCGCGCCACCGCATGGCCTCGCGCGAGGGGAACTCCTGCAACACGGCATCGAGCACCTTGTCGTCGAAAAGGCCGTCGAGGACGATGTACGGAAACGGCTCGGCCGCCGCGTAGCGATCACGCAGTCGTGGCGCGTCGTGGTGGATCGTCAGCGGTGCCATGCGAAGTCCGGATGATGCACGAAATCGAGAGCCAACTCAGGAGAATATGCCGTCCACCCTGCCGGCGATGTGTACCGCACGCGCATGGAGATTCCCGGAAGGTCGCCCAACCGGAAGGCTTCCTCCGCCGGGACGTCGAAGGCCTGGATTCCGCCGCCGAGGACGACCCGCCACGTTCCGTCGCTATAGGGTCCGAATTTCCAGAAGAGCGTCTCGCCGCGATGATGAAAGTCCGCGCTGATCGGAGCGTCGGGGCGAATCCTCCCGCAGAAATTCGCCGTGATCGAGGCGATACGCGGCGTGACGTCGGCCACCGACCGCGTCCGGTCGTCATACTGCAGGACTCGCTTCGAGGCGGCTCCGTGCTCACACAGATAGATGTCGTCGTAAAACCAGCCCGCGCCTCCCGCGCGGTGCGCGTAATCCTCCTTGAGCCATCGCAACTCGCCCATCGCCGCCGGCGGCACGACCGGAGCGCGAAGGAGCGCGTCGGAACCGGCATCGAAGAAGACGCGGGCCTCATCGCTCATCCGCAACGACGTACCGAACACCGATTTCCACTCGTAGCGGTTGTTCAGAATGACCGCCACCAACGACAGGCAGAGCACCGCGTGCATGAGCCTGAGACGCAGCCGTGCCGCACCGAACGCAAAGGCGGCGCACCACCAGAGCCAGGCGGCGACGGCGAATCGGCGCTCCATATGCGACGAGACAGGAGCGATCGGCGCCACCGCGATCAGACCACCGATCAGAAAGAGAACCATTCCCCGCCGGCTGCGAAGCCCCCATACGATGCCCGCCAGCATCACGGCAGCGGCGGGACCGAACGCCAGAGCGACCTTCCACGGCAGCGTGGCGATGAGCGTGGTCACGCTCGTGACCGCCCAGCCATAGCCGCCGAAAAGCGTGTGCAACATCTCATAGCGCCAGATCGCGTATGCGACGAGCGCCAGGGCATGGGGCACGAGCGATCGTATCCGCCCGCGCAAGTCGCGATCCGGAAGTGCCACGAGCAGCAACGGGAGCGGAACGGCGATCTCCTTTGCCAGCATTGCCGCCAGATAAACGGCCGCCGAGAAAAAAAGCAGCCAGACGCGGCGGTCACGGAGGCTGCGGACAAAAAGAATCGTAGCGACGGCGGCGAGCGCCACGCTCTCGAGGTAATGAACGAGCATCAGCTCCGTGACGATGCTGCACAGCGGCACGCCCGCAACGAACAGCAGGGCGCCCGTGAGCGCGGGAGCGATGGCCAGCCACAATCGAAGCGCGAAGTAGACGCAAATCGCCGCCAGTGCGAGCTCGACGAGTTGCACGGCGTACCAGCGGCGCGCGTTCAAGGCAAACGCGGAAAGCTCGCTGTCATACGACACGGTCAGCAGAGGCGTAAAGAGATGCTGCGGCATCGACCGCCACACGTCGCCGTTGGCGAAGTACTCGGTCCACCGCCGCACCGAGGCGATGTGGATCAGGTAGGCGTCGTCATAGGTCCACCAGAGCCGCGTTACCTTGCGGTAGAGAAGCACGACAGCGGCAGCGAGCGAGGCGCAGGCGAGCGCTTCCCATTTCCTCATGGCCAGCCACGTTACGACATTTTCGGCCGGCACGGCCGGCAGCGTTGGTTGCCCAAGGCTCGACCACCATCTTCGTCAGATCCTTCTACCGCGCAGGCTGCTAACGCGCGAAGACGCAGTCGCGGCACATGAAGTCGGCCGGCGCTTCTTCAATGCCGTAGACCCACTTCCTCATCGTGGCCAGCTCCGGCCCTTCCAGGACCTCGGCCACGGTATTCCGCGTGAGATCGCCGACGATGTAGCGCTCGTCGTAGTCCTCGCAGCAGAGCACGCACTGTCTGCGCGGCGTGATGTGCAGGTGCTGCAGCGGGCGCGAGCCGAGGTTGTCGCAGCCGGCCAGCCGTTTCTTCGGGGTGTCAGGCTTGAGGCCGACATCGAGCCAGCCGGCGCGGTCCATCACCACGTGCCGCTCCACCGTGAAGCGGCTTCCTGCGAAACGGTCTCGGATCGCTTCGAAATCGCCGTCGTGTACGGCGTCGCCCGTACCGAGTACGACGATCTTCATCACCTCGGCCAGCGGCAGCGACTTCGCGTAGTCGAGATTGCGGAGCACGGCCGCGAGGTGATCCTCGCCGCGGTCGCGCGCATAACGCTCCCGGTCGAGCGTCGAGAGGTTGATGCAGATGTAGTGCAGAGGGCCCGATTCGATGAGGGCATCCACCTTCGCCGCCGTCAGACCCGTGCCGTTGCTCAGCACCGCCACCGGCAACTTCGCCGCGAACAGGGCGCGGCAGAAATCGACGAACCGCCGGTCGAGCGTCGGCTCGTTATAGC
>DATLWH010000389.1:0-3098 GCA_035576505.1 Thermoanaerobaculia bacterium
CTTCGCCGAACAGCGCCTCCACCGCCGCGACCTGCATGACCGGCTGAATACCGTAGGCGCAGGCGTAGGTGCCGACGCTGGGGATCTCGCGCAGAAGGTAGGGCGTGCCGAAGGAGATGGCGATCGTCGGAGCGCGCGTGCCGAGGCCTGCCAGCAGCGTCCGCGCAACCTCGGGGACAGCAATCGAGCCCGATCCTGAGCGGGCGCGCACCGCCAGGGCGAAGACGACCACATCCGCATTCTGCGTCGCCGCGGCGATCGCTCCCACATCCGTGGTGCGCGAGTCGATCAGGAACGTCTGCGGCGGCGCGGTCAGCCGCCGCCTCATCTCATGCTCGAATTCCGGCAGCGGCGAAACCACCTCCGGAAAATCGCTCACGCTGACGATGACGACGCGGGCGCTCTTCTTCACCGGCAACGAACCGCCCTGCTCGCGCACAAGCGTCAGCGCCCGCCGGGCGATGTTCGCCGCCAGGTCGCGATGCTCCCTCGTATCGATGCCGCGGAAGATCTCATCATTCGTTCCTATGGGGGCTCCGGCGAACGACTTCACGTCGAGGATGCGCCGCACCGAGGCATCGATCCGCGCCTCGCTGAGCCGGCCGCTCTTCACCGCCGCCTTCACCGCCGCGATGGCCGCATCGACATTCGGCGACATCAGGATCTGATCCTGCCCCGCCTCGATGGCGCGGATGGCTGCCTCGCCAGCGTCGAAGTGCTCGGTGATGCCCCCCATGTCCATAGCGTCGCTCACCACCAGCCCATCGAACTTCAGATCGCGCCGCAGCAACTCGCCGACGATTCTTTTCGACGTGGTCGCCGGCATGGTCCCGTTCTGCAGCACCTCGGACGCCGCCGTCCCGTACGGGTTCTCCCCCGCTCCGGTCCGCCGCACCGGCACCATCTCGTCGTCGATCGACGGCACGGCCAGGTGCCCGATCATGATCGACCGCACGCCGGCATCGATGGCGGCCCGGAACGGCAACAACTCCACCTGATCGAGCCGCGCCCGATCGACCCCAAGAATAGGGAGCGACCGGTGCGAATCGACATGCGTATCGCCATGCCCCGGAAAGTGCTTGGCAGTGGCCAGCACATGCTCCCCCTGCACGCCGCGGACGAACGCCGCCACGAACCGGCTCACCTCGCGCGGATCTTCGCCAAAGCTGCGCGTGTTGATGACCGGGTTGTCGGCATCGACATTCACGTCCGCGATCGGCGCGTAGATGTGATTTATCCCCACCAGCCGTGCCTCCCGCGCCACCACCCGCCCCTCGGCCTCTGCCAGCCTCGGATCCCCCGTCGCCGCCACCGCCATCGCCCACGGCCAGTAGGTCGTGTCGAGAAAGCGCATCCCCATGCCTGACTCGAGATCCGCGCTCATGAGAAGCGGCACCCGCGAAACGCCTTGCAGCCGCCCGCTCAAAACCGCCGTCTCGTAGACGTTCGACACCGTCCATATCACGCCACCGACATGGTTCACCTGAACCTGCCGCAGCAACTCCTGGTACCCATACGACGACTCCGCCATGAAGACGCCATGCCCCAGCACGACAAACATCTGCCCGATCTTTTCATCGAGCGAGAGGTCTTCAACGGTCAGAGCGTGATGCTGCGGGACCGACGCACACATCGATGCCATCAAGGCTAGCACGGCGATGGAAAGGGTCCGGACGCGAGACAAGCGGCGAAAAGGATAACTCGGAGTACCGGAGCGCTGGCGTCTCGCCGCCGGGGTTACAGCGAATGTCAGTCCGCTCTGCGTGGGCCGCGCCGTCAAATTTCGTTTACCGCTACGCTGGTTCGAACATATGGCGAGTGTGGCAAATCGGCAGCGTCGTCAGGCAGAACCTGTCGGATGGTTTCGGTAAGCAGCGCCATGCGAACACCAACCAGAACCTCGAGCCTCTGCCACCATTCGATCGTCAAGGCGATGACGCGTGGCCGAGCCGTTTGATTGTCGATCTCCTCGAACGTCCCTAGTTTAAACACCGGTCCACCGCTCATCCCATATGGCTCCGGAACGGCAACGATCTGCCCTGAATGATCAATCATCCGTTCTCTCTCGAACGACATGACGAAGTGCGTTCGTGTGTCGTAACCAAGACGTTCGTACTTATCTCTCCCCGCGGCCTGACCGCCATAGAAAACGGTCGTTCTCTGAAACTTGAAGCCCGGTAGCGCCCTGTTCTCTGAGCCAGGAAACCCGACAAAGCCATATGCCGTCTGACCCGTCGGCAGATCACCGACGTCCAGATCGGATGGCAACAGCGGCGGAGTACCGGGCGGCTCCAGCATCGCGGCGGTATCCAGAACCAGAAACGCGATGTCGTGCTCAAAGTCTGACGATCCATGGTCTTGCAATGGTCCGGTGGAGTACGCGACGCCCCCGAACGGAACGATCCTCGTTTGGCCAAGCATCTGGAGGTTGAATTGATGCCGCGCATGAAGAACGTGCGCCGCCGTAACGAGGATAAGCTTCTCCCGGAGTTGAAGGAGGAAACCCGACCCGACCGGTGTTCCGTCGTCCCCGTGAACGCCGTAAATCGGGCAGACAAACTGTTGAACTCCGCGTTCGAGCGCCGCTAACGTCGCGTGAAATCGCCGTCTGGCCTCGCCAGCGTCGGGCGGCTCTGACATCACAGCACTGATCAGCGCCTCGGTTCCCTTCTGACTTGTCGATAGAACGCGCGCCGGCCGAGGGGAAACACTGGGTTCGCCACGGAGAAAACCGGCCACACTGAGATCTTCGTCAAGCCCTGGCCAATGCAGACCTACGCCATCACCGACTACCTCGACGTTCCGACGTTCGGCAGGTGATGCGGCGAGCAAGCGTGGAAACCATGCGAGGGGTACGGATATGGTTCGACCGTCCGCAATACGAACGACGAGGTCCGACTCGGTGACTGCAACGTCAACCGCCCGTTCGTCAGTTTCAATAGCCGAAGTAGTCATTCCACTCCTGGAGAAACTCAACACGGTGCCGCATCACGTGTGCGGCGATCCTGTTCAACTCGTGAGACGCAAACCCTGTACATGATGCCAGCTCCACAGGTTCAAGCCAAAACTTGGCGTGGCTGCGACCCTCGCGCACGTGA
>DATLWH010000390.1:0-2504 GCA_035576505.1 Thermoanaerobaculia bacterium
GAGATGAACGGCATCCCGAACATGACCGTCATCCGCTCCATCTCACTCTATGGTCTGTCCGACGTCCGCCTCACGTTCAATACCGGCACGGACAGCTACTTCGCACGCCAGCAGGCCTTCGAGCGCCTCGGCGATGCGTCGCTCCCTTCGGGCGTCACACCGAGCATCGCCCCTCTCTTCTCCCCCTCGGGGCTGGTCTTCCGCTACGTGCTCGAAAGCCCCGACCGTTCGCCAATGGAGCTCAAGACGATCGAAGACTGGGTGGTCGAGCGGCAGTACAAGGCCGTTCCCGGCGTCGCCGACGACTCCGGCCTGGGCGGGCCGACGATGCAATATCAGGTGCTGCTCGATCCGGCCAGGGTGGCCTCGGTCGGACTCTCGGTACCGCTGATCGTCAATTCGTTGAGCGAGAACAACAGCAACGCCGGAGGCGGCTTCTACTCGCAGGGCGGCCAGTTCTACTACGTGCGCGGGCTCGGGCGCCTGGAGAAGCCGGAGGACATCGGCAACGTGGTCGTGGCCGTACACAACGGCACGCCGATTCTGGTCAAAGACGTCGGCACCGTGGTCATCGGCTCCGCGCCGCGCCTTGGGCAGTTCGGATACAACGAAAAGGACGAGGCGGTGGAAGGGGTGATCCTGCTCCGCAAAGGCGAGCAGGCCCAGGTCGTTCTCGACCGCCTGGAGAAAAAGACCGCCGAGCTCAATCACTCCATTCTCCCCCCCGACGTCAAGGTTCGTTACTTCTACGACCGCCGCGACCTGATCGCGCTCACCACCCGCACCGTTGAAGACAACCTGCTTCGGGGCATGCTCCTCGTGGTCGTCGTCCTGATCTTCTTCCTCTACGACATCCGCACCGGCCTGATCGTGGCGGTGACCATCCCGTTGTCGCTCCTATTCGCGTTCGTCTGCCTCGACCTCAAGCACGTGCCGGCCAATCTGCTGTCGATCGGAGCGATCGACTTCGGCATCCTCGTCGACGGCGCGGTAGTCATGGTCGAGAACATCTTCCGGCGGCTGGCGCTGAACGCCGAGAGTAAGGCACCGCTCGGCGTGTCGAAAGTCATCGTCCTGGCGGCCGCGGAGGTCGACCGGCCGATCTTCTACGCGGTGGCCGTGATCGTGGCCGGCTTCCTTCCGATCTACGCGCTTACGGGACCATCGGGCGAGTTGTTCAAGCCGATGGCGGATACGACGATCTTCGCCCTGGCCGGAGCGCTGCTGATCGCGTTGACGCTCCTGCCGGTGCTCTGCGCCTGGATCCTGCGCCGGGGAGTGCGCGAGCGGCGCAACTTCGTCTTCGACAAGATTCGCCAGCTCTATACCATCGGTCTCGATGCCTGTCTCGAGCACGCGTGGGTGGCCACGATTGTGTCGGTGGTCATCTTCGCGGCATCGCTGCTGCTCATCCCGTCGATCGGCGCCGAATTCATGCCGCACCTCGACGAAGGCTCGCTCTGGGTGCGTGCCACCATGCCCTCGACGATCTCGTTCGAGGAAGCCTCGAAGATCTCACCGCAGGTTCGCGCCGTGCTCCGCTCGTTCCCACAAGTCACAGTGGTGACCTCGGAGTTGGGGCGGCCTGACGACGGCACCGACCCGACCGGCTTCTTCAACGACGAATTCTTCGTGGGACTGAAGCCGTACGATGAATGGACCGGCCCGATCCGCACGAAGAAAGAGCTGATCGACGCCATCGGCAAGAAGCTGGAAGCGTTCCCGGGCATCGTCTTCAACTACACGCAGCCGGCCGAAGATGCCGTCGATGAGGCGGAGACTGGTCTCAAGAGCTCTCTGGCTGTGAAGATCTTCGGTCCCGATCTGAATATCCTCGAGCAGCGTGCCAACGCCATCAAGACCGTGCTGCAGAAAGTGCCGGGCATCGACGAGATCTCGGTCGTGCGCGAGCTGGGCCAGCCGAGTCTCACCGTCACGCCCGATCGCGAGAAGATCGCGCGCTACGGTCTCAACGTCGCCGACATCAACGGGCTCATCGAGGCGGCCGTCGGCGGCGCGGCTGCCACGCAGGTGGTGCAGGGGGAACGGCTGTTCGACCTCGTCGTACGGCTCGAGCCGCGGTTCCGCGAGACGCCGGAGGCGATCGGCAACATCCTCGTGGCCACTCCCGGCGGACAGCAGATCCCGCTCAAGGAGCTCGCCGACATCCGCGAGGCCAGCGGCGCATCGTTCATCTATCGCGAGAACAACGAGCGCTACATCGGCGTGCAGTACTCGGTCAAGAACCGCGATCTGGCCGGAGCGGTCGAGGATGCCCAGCGGCAGGTGTCGAAGGCCGTCTCCGTTCCCACCGGCTAACGAACGGTGTGGGGCGGCGAGTACGAGAACTACACCGCCTCGCGCAAGCAGCTTCAGATCATCGTGCCGGTCACGATCCTGCTGATCTTCCTGCTGCTCTTCATGCTCTACTCGAACCTCAAGTTCCCGATGATCACCGTGGTGGCCGTCCTGCTCTCCGCCCCCGTCGGCGGTCTGCTGGCGTT
>DATLWH010000391.1:0-7986 GCA_035576505.1 Thermoanaerobaculia bacterium
CTGCTCTCGTTCGTCCAGCTCCGGACAGGCCGCCCGGGCCGGATGCCGAGCCCGCAGGAGGCGATGGCGCACGTCTTCACCGCGGACGAGCAGGCCCTTGTCACCGCCTACAGGAAGCTCCCGATCGTCGGCACACCCGAACAGGTCCGCGCCCGCATCGAGGCCGTGGCCACGCGAACGCGGGCCGACGAGGTGATGATCGCAACCCACGCATACGACCCGGCCGCGCGCGTCCGTTCGTACGAGCTGGTGGCGCAGGCGTTCGGGTTGGCGGGGACGGTGGCGAAGCCGGCTGGGGCTGCATCCTTGGGCAACTCCGTGGCGTGATCGATCCGCGCGATGACAGAGCCGCGAATTCGCGAGAGTACGTGTCCAGCTCACAACGGATGATTCTCGTTCCCGACGATCCACCTGGACGTGTCGCACCACTCGGCCAAGCCGCATTTCTCACAGTGGATTCGCGGACACTGTGTAACGTCGAGAGCCTTCTCCCCCGCGCTTTTCAGCGGGGGAGAAGGTGCCGAAGGCGGATGAGGGGGCCGTTCTCGCGCTGAAGTTGAGTGTTTTCATGCGCGTCCACCACACGTCCATGAAGATATTCCACTGCTCGGCAAGTGCCTACTGCCCCCTCATCCGCCTGCGGCACCTTCTCCCCCCCGCTGAAAAGCGCGGTGGGGAGAAGGGCGCTCGACAAACACTATCTTTTGCGATTTCACTTAGTTGGTGTTCGCGTTTCTTTGCTTCCAACCTTGTCAATCATCACCCCGGCCCCCTTGCGGCCCTTCGGCGCGGAGAGAGGATCGGGTAGGACATCTCGGTCTGCAGACGGTCGAGCTGCACTGTTCCCTCGAGGTCGATGTGGACGTCGTTGGTTCCGGCGTGCAGGAGCGCGGGATCGATGTCGACGGAGCGGTGGACCCACTCGGTCAGGATCGCGGTCGGAACGCTTTCCGCCGGCAGGAGGTCTCCCAACTTGTACCCGTTGACCGTGAGGTGAGCCTTGCCTGTCCCTCCGAGCGAACGGATGTCATAGACGAGTTGGGTGCGGACGGGAGCACCGAGCGCCGGCTGATCGAACTGAAGGTTCACGGCCGTCGCCGGCGAGGGGCAGACGAACGATGCGAAGGACTGCGAGCAGTAGGCTAGGGAGGAGTACTGGTCGTAGGCCACCGGGTTCGGCTGCGGCGCGCCATTGACGTCGGGACCGTAACGCTGGATGTCGCGCAGATCGAATGACATCCATCCGGACTTGCGCGCCGCCTGCTCTTTCGGCGTGGCCACGGTCGCCGAATACTTGACCGGCTCGACGGAAATGTTCCGCCAGGCGAACTCGCGCACCGGACCGAGATAGCAGGGTTTCTGCGGGTGGTGATCCGCCTCGTACGCGACGGCCATGAAGTGGACGTAGACCTCCTTCCAGGGGATGCTCACGTTGTAGCTTTCGTAGAGCTTCATCTCGCCGCTGTCTTCGTCCTCGATGTAGAGGTCGATGCGGTCGGGGCGGTATTCGAGGCGCCACTGATAGAGTTCGTCGATGTCGGACGGATCGGTCGGCATCAGGTCGGTAACCGCTCCGTATCTCTTCACGTAGTCGGTGCTCACGCGGTTGATGCTCTTCTTCACACCGAAGCGCACCCGCCAGCCGAGGTTCGGATCGACGCACGGAATGTCGGGAAAGCCGGTGGCGACGAAGTTGATGGCATCCTCGGCCGGCCGATGTCCCGGGCCCGGCGTCCCTTCCGAGGCATCGAGCGGATCCTGGAGCGGATCGTCGACGGAGGGGACATCCGTGTACTCCGCCCCTACGACCGGCCCCGTAGCCGGCGTGATGGCCACCTCCCACCAGTGCGCGGTGGTCATGAAGCGGGGAGCCCAGAACGTCACGACGCCGGGACGGAGCGGCGTGATGAGCATCGGATTGCGCAGCCGGGCGCTGATGATGCCCTGAAAGTCGGTGTGCATGATCCCGATGCCCGGGTCGCCGTTTCCGCCGACGACGTTGCCGTCCCCGAGCTCTCCGCTGTGCAGATCCGCCGAGGCCGCACGGTGGATGTCCGTGTGAAAGCCCTTCCCCAGAGAGGCCACGGCCAGGTAGGTGCTGTCGCCGCGGACGTCCCACGAGTCGGCATCCCACCACACGGTCGTTCCGTGGTCGGTGGTCGCCGCGTGCGCGCCACGCCAGAGGAACCGCTCGTTGAAACGATCCCCGGTCACCTCACCGGCGAACACGGAGGCCGTGATCGAGATTGATACGAGAACCTGGAAGATACGTGAACGCATGGAACCACCCCTGAATGGAACACTCGTTTCTCCATCGGAACCGATCATCGGGCCCGCATTTCTTTCAGTCTGTCTGAAAACTTCTCACAATTTCGTTTGTTTCGAGCGCCCTTCTCCCCCCGCGGTTTTTTTGCGGGGGGAGAAGGACGCTCGATTAACACTCTGTCTGCGATTCCACTTAGATAGATCAGCGATCAGCCAGGCTGCTTACGCTTCGCTGCCCAGGTGCCATCGGAGCGCCCTTCCACACGCATCCGCCCTTTGCCGGAGTCGCCGTCGATCCAACCGGCCATAAACGCATGGACAGGACCCGGAGCTCCCTGCCGGCTCTCCTTGGGCCACTCACCCGCGAACGAGAGCTCGACGTAGCCGTTCCGCCAGGTGCCGTCGATGGCCAGGCCTTGTCCCAGCGGTCCGGACCAGGTTCCGGTCACGTTGCTTCCGTCGCGGTGCAATTCCATGACCGCGCCCATTCCGCCCGCGTCGCTCCCGTAGCGCATCTCCCACGAGCCGGCCACGTCCGATCCGTTCTTCACGTTCTGCGGCACGGCCGGCGTAATCCGCACGTTGGAAAAATGGGCCTGCTCGTCGGTGTAGCCCCATAGCCCGACGGCGCCGTGCAGATCCTCCCCCTTCAGGCCATCCACCACCAGGCTCGGACTGGCCGATCCGTTCAAGTAGAGTTTCGCGGTGCGGCCGGCCACCTCGATGCGCACTTTCGTCCACGTCTCCATCGCCAGTCCGGCGTGAGACTCATAGACCGACGGCCATTCCCGGCGCAGGCGATACCATCCGAAGCCTGGCTCCGAGACGTATTGAACGGCGTGGTTCCGCATGGCCTGATCGGGGGCTTCCGAGTTTCCGGGCCTCACGTAGAACAACTCGTAATGCGATGCGTCGGGCCTGACGCGGAAGGCAATCCCGACGAAGCCGGGATACCGGACACCCGGCGGCGTTGTGATCTTGAGTGCGATATCGGCCTCGATCACTCCATCCTGAAAGTCGGTTCCGGGCAGCAATACCAGGCCTCCGCCGTCCTCCCCTTCCACGGTGATCCGGACGCATTTGCGTCCCAGATAGGTCACCGCTTCCGTCTTCAGATTCGGCGCAGTCAGGCCGGCTGCATTGCGCAACGGAAACGTTTGCGGACGCGGCGGTGTCTGCCCGAAAAGGCAACCGGCCACCAATCCTGTTGCCGCGCAGTACTGAAGCCAACGTTTCCGCACGATCATGCTCCATCCTCCGGGCGTCGCGCCCTTCGCGTCGTCAACGGAGGCCGCTGATCAAGGTTTCTTCGAAACGGTGACAAAGCAGGATATCGGCGGATGCGATCTTCGCTCGCTCTGCTACGCTCCGCGGATGCGCAAACATGCACTGGCCGCGTTCGTAGCCGCCTCCGCTCTCGTCTTCGCCACCCTCACCGCCTCCGCACAGCCGAAGCCGGCCGATTCGGTCGATGCCCGCCTCGCCGCGCAGAACGCGCTCTTCGCCGAATCGTGGGAGACGACCCTCAAGCTCGCCCCCACCCAGGCCACGGCCGTGGGCGACTATCGCTACAACGACAAGCTCGGCGACTATTCGCTGGCCGCCATCGAGCATCGGCACGAAATCAATGCCGGCTATCTGTCGCGCGTCAAAGCCATCTCGCCCGAGGGGTTCGGCGAGGAGGATCGGACCTCCCACGACCTCTTCCTGCGCAACCTGCAGGAGGGAATGGATGACTACGACCTGAAGGATTACGAGATGCCGGTCAATGCCCAGGGAGGCATCCACACGGCGCTGGCGGACATGCCCAACGCGGTCCCGTTCGACTCGGTCAAGCATTACGAGGACTACATCGCCCGCCTACACCAGATCCCGAAGGCGCTGCTCCAGACCGAAGAGGTGATGCGCGCCGGGGTGAAGGATCACCTGGTCATCGTCAAGTTCCTGGCCGATAAGATTCCGACGCAGTGCAACGGCATCATCGCCGCCGACCCGTTTCTCAACCCCATCAAGAAGATGCCGGCCAGCTTTTCAGACGCCGACAAGAAACGCCTGACGGATGCGATCACGGAGGCCGTCAACACCGAGGTACTGCCGGCCTACAAGCAGTTCGCGTCCTTCATCACGACAGACTACGTCCCCAACGGACGGGCCACGCTCTCGGTCGAAAGCCTGGCCGATGGCAAGCGCCGGTACCAGGCGGCCATCCGGCGGCTGACCACGACCAATCTCTCTCCGGCGGAGATCCATCGCATCGGGCTCGCCGAGTACGACCGCATCGTCGGCGAGATGACCGCCCTGGCCAAGGCCAACGGCTACGCCGACCTGGCCAGCTTCCGCGATCACGTCGAGGCCGACCCGAAGTACAAGCCCTCCTCCGCGCAGGCGATCGTCGACGACTTCGACCGCTACATCAAGCAGATGCGCCCGAAGCTTCCGCAGCTCTTCACCGTCATCCCCTCGGCGCCGGTGACGGTCGAACCGATCCCCGACTTCCAGAAGGCGGCGGCCACGCACTACCAGACCGGCACGCCCGACGGCAAACGTCCCGGCCGCGTTTCGGTGGCCGTCTCCGATTACGCCAGCCGCACGCTGATCAACGACGAGGCCGTGGCCTATCACGAGGGCATTCCGGGCCACCACATGCAGCTCTCCATTCAGCAGACCCTCAAGGGGCTGCCCGAGTTCCGCAAGCACGGCGGCAACTCCGCCTACACCGAGGGGTGGGCGCTCTATTCAGAGCAACTCGGGAAGGAGGTCGGCTTCTACCAGGATCCCGGCTCGGACTACGGCCGTCTGCGCTCGGAGCTCTTCCGCGCCGTCCGTCTGGTCGTCGACACCGGCATTCACGACATGGGGTGGAGCCGCGACCAGGTAGTCGAGTTCATGCGCAAGTCGCACGCGGTCGACGAGCCCACCATCCAGTCGGAGACCGACCGCTACATCTCCTGGCCGGCGCAGGCGTGCAGCTACAAGCTCGGCCAGCTCAAGATCCGCGAGCTGCGCACCCGGGCCACGCAGCAACTCGGCGCCCGCTTCGATATCCGGACGTTTCACGACGAGGTGCTGGCCGGCGGCAGCCTCCCGCTCGACCTTCTCGATGCGAGGATCACGCGGTGGATCAGCGGGCAGATGCCGGCGAAGAACTAGCCGGCACGGCCGGCAGCGTTGGTTGCCCAAGGCTCGGCCACCATCGTCGTCAAATCGATTCCACCGCGCAGGCTCCTAGGCAGGCACGAAGCGATTCGCACGCGAAGGCGCGAAGGACGCGAAGAGAAGGTTAGCGTCATTCCTTGACGCCAGGTGCGAGTTTCATGGAAGCATCCGCGTCCAGTTCGTGATGAGGTGGATCGATCTCGGACGCGGCTCGCCAGCCGGTTGCGTCAGGATGACCCTGCCCCGAGGCGCGGTCGCATATCCGAAACTACCCCCCACGTTGGACGACTGGTCGACGGAAACCGGCAGTGGGGAGGGGGTGCCGAATTCCGGCGAGGAACCGCCGCGCATTGCCACGACGTTCAATTTGCCGCGGCTGACGAAGAAAAGCTGCCTGCCGTCATGTGACCATAACGGGGAGGTACCGCTGTCCGAGGAGATCTGCCACTTCCTGCCTGCGGCGGGGATCGCGGTCACATAAACCTGCGGCGTCCCCGCTTCGTCCGACGTGTACGCGAGCCATTTGTCGTCGGGCGAAAGCGCCGCATCGATCACGGCAAGACCGTTGAGGAGCGGCATCAGCTTGTGATCGCGTATGCGGAGGTAGTCAATGTCAAAACCGGCGTCGTTCCGCTGAACGGCGACTACGATGTCTTGCCCATCCGCGGACCATGACAGCAGTTCGATGGTCGACGACGACTGGAGAACCCTTTCCGCGGCATTTTCGTCGAGTGATTGGATCATCACGTCCGTGTTGTCTCGTTTGACGGAAAACGCCAGCCGGCTCCCATCCGGCGAGAAGAGCGCGGAGAGCCAGGACGCGTTCGTGAAGGTTGCACGCGTCAGCGTCCCGCGGTCGAGTTGCATGATCCAGACATCGCCCGAGTCGCCGATGCTGAGCGCGGCCTTCCGGCCGTCACACGACACGTCCTGGATTTCATACTCGCCGGGCGCGCCGATCGGTTGCTTGCGTCCGCTGGCCGGGTCGAATGAAACGATTTGCCGCGGAGTAGTACCTGCCGATACGTACACGAGCGCCCGGCTGGTGACAGAGAAATTTCCGAGATCGCGCTGCATCGCGTAGTCGACCGCTTCAGCGATTGGAATCGGCATTCCACTGACGGCGAGCTTCGCCAGGTCGAACCGCTGTGCGACGAGGTTCCTATTGCGGACGAAGAGAAGCCGGCCATCGACGAAAGCTGCGTTCGAAGCGTTCTCCATGATGCGTTTCTCCACATTCCCCTCGATGGAACCGGCGTAAAGCGTGCCCCCGGCCACCGCCGTCCGCGCGGTGTAGAGAAACGTTTTGCCATCGGGGAGAAAAGACGGATTCCGATGCGACCAGTCCTTCTTCGGCCGGGTAACGGCGATCGGAGTGCCTCCTCCCTCACTCACTTTGAAGATCGGCTGTGCGGCGCCGGGCGTGAAGATGATCAACCCGAGAGGACTCCATGCTCCGCCCCGTCCCTCCGGAGCATCGCAAACGATCTGCACGGCCCCGCCGTTCGCGTTGATGCTCTTCAACTTCCCTTGAGCGAAGAAGCCAAGGTGCTCGCTGTCGGGAGACCAGAACGGGTAGACGGCGGCTTCTGTGCCGGCGAGCGTTTTCGTTTCTCCACTGCCGAAATCGTGAACTGCAAGCGCGGTTCCGGCGATCATGGCCACTTTCCGGCTGTCAGGCGACAGCGCGACGGGTCCAAACCAAAGCGGGTCTAAGGTTACGCCCGCAGGCAGCATCACACCGCTCCGCGTCGGCTGCTCGACTGTCGCCAATCGTCGGGCAAGGTAAGCCGCCGCGACGACTGCCATAGCCGTGATGACCATCATGCAGACGAACGCTGCGATCGTGGCCTTTCGCCGGCGCGGCGAGATGTGGGAAGGCGCCGGCGCGTCGCCGTCCTCGGCAACCCATCGCAACTGCAACTTCACGTCGTTCGCGCTTTGGATTCGCTCGTCCGGATCTCTGGCCAGGCAGGCCTGAATCAACCGGTCCAGCGTCGCCGACGAGTCGACATGAGGCGGCTCACGCTCGAGGATGGCGGCGATCAGACCGGCCTTGCTCGTCCCGCTGAACGCCGGCTTGCCCATCGCCATCTCATACAGCACGAGACCGAGCGCGAAGATGTCGCTCCTCTCGTCGGCGTCGTTCCCGTGCAACAGCTCCGGCGCCATGTATTGAATCGTGCCCAGGATCTTCCCGTCCTCGGTGACCTGCACGGCGGTCGATTCGTCCGGCGAGGATTCGGCGCGCTGTTCCGCCAGGCCGAAGTCGAGCAGCTTCACGCCCGACTTCGTGATCATGATGTTCGACGGCTTCAGGTCGCGATGAATGATCCCAGCGCGGTGCGCCTTTTCGAGAGCGTCGGCGATCTGCATTCCGTATTCGATGACCTGCTCGGCCGGAAGCGCTCCCTGCGTGATCCGCTGCGCGAGGGTCTTTCCTTCGCAGTACTCCATCACCAGGTAATCGGGACCGACGTCGTAGAGCGCGCAGATGTGCGGATGATTGAGTGCCGAGATTGCTCTTGCCTCGTTCTCGAAGCGGACCTTCAGCCGGACGTCGGC
>DATLWH010000392.1:0-8557 GCA_035576505.1 Thermoanaerobaculia bacterium
CTCGCAAAAAGCGCTCGCACCCCTGGCTATCGTCTTCAGCCGCTATCGCGGCGTCTTGCTGCTTTGAGTTAAGTCGTAATTGCGCTCGGAGCGGAGCTGGAATAGGGACGCAGACTGAACCACTGCCCCCCGCCGAGATACGATTACTGCAGTCATGAGCGAACGGCAATCATGATCGAGGATGGGTTCGACCTCACTCCTGAGGAAGAGACTGATCTGGAAGCGGCTATCGCTGAGGCCGACGCCGGAATGCTCATTCCATTAGAGGAAGTGCTTCGACGCATGCACGAGGACTCCTACGAACTCACGGTGGACCAGGAAGATGCTCTCGAACAGTCGATCGAAGAGATCGAACGCGGCGAATTCGTTACGGCCGGCGAACTTCTGGACGAATTGCGCTCGATCCGCGAGCGCCGTTCGTGAGGCTCAACTTAAGCGCTCCTCGCCGCCTATGACACAATTCCCCCGTGATCACGCTTCCCGCTGACGCCTACGAAGTCGTGCTCCGGCTCTCCGCGGCCGCGCTCATCGGAGGCTGCATCGGACTCGACCGGGAAGTGCGGCGGAAGCCGGCGGGGATGCGCACGCATGCGCTGGTCTCGCTCGGTGCGGCGCTGGTTGTGCTGGTCGCGGTTCGTTTTCCCGGCGTTGATCACATCAGTGCCGTTACCCGTGTGATTCAGGGCATCATCGCCGGGGTCGGCTTTCTCGGCGCGGGGACGATCCTCAAGAGCGACCACGAAATGGTGCACGGCCTTACAACGGCCGCCTCGATCTGGCTCGTGGCCACGCTCGGAATCGCCTGCGGGATCGGCCAGTGGATCGCCGCGCTCGTCGCTCTCGCCCTGGCCCTGATCATCCTCATCCTCGGCGAACCGGTAGAAGCCCTCGTGCACCGCATCGCCGGCAAACGCGGCGTGCCGCCAACGGAGCCTGAGACGCGACAGTGATCTCTACGCTTCGCCTATCCGCGATGCTCCGACCCCCGACCCCCGACCCCCGACTCCCTGTCGCCCACGCACTTCTCCGCCGTCTCCTTCGGATGCGCGAAGTGACAGGCATGCGCGCCGGGGACGAGTTGCAGGTCAGGGATGGCGTCGGAATCGACGAGCGGATCGCGCTCTCCCGCGATCATGACCGCATCCAGCGGTGCGTTGCGAAGATCGGAAGCGTATCGGCGGAACATTGCAAACCAAAGCAACGCTCCCGATCGCCAGTACGCCCGCAACAAATAGGGGTACAGCGCGAACGGCTCGCGGAAGGCATCGATCAGCAGTGCGCCCAGAAGGCGCGACGGACGCCGTTGGGACCAGAGCGGCCCGATGCAAACCACGCGTTTGACGATGTCGGGCCGCAGCCGGGCCAGATGGACGACGGCGTTGCAGCCGAGGGAGTGGCCAATCCATAGGGCATTGCGAATATGGAGCGCATCGGCCCATTCGCCCAGGATCCGCGCGTGCTCCTCGGGGCCGGCCGGTGGTCCGTCGATGCTCTCACCGAACCCCGGCAGATCGGGGGCGATCGGATGCGCGCCGAGAGCATGGAGAGCCCGCGCCAGAGGCCCGAAGTACGCGCTCGACATCCCCAGGCCGTGAATCAGAACGACGTCCGCGTCATTGCGCCGGCCGGCCGCGCGCCAGGCCACTCCGTTCATCCATCCCGACAATCCCCAGGAAAAGGGGGGCTCGGCTGTGCCCTGGCCCGCCTCGCGCTCATCGAGGAACGACAGCAGCGTCTCGTTGAACGCGCGCGGGTTCTCCCACATCGGTACGTGGCCGGCGCGCGGGATCACGCGCAAGGCTGCGTGCGGCATCTCTTCGAGCATCTGCCTCGCATACGTCAGCGGCACGAGCGGATCGTGCTCCCCCCAGACCAGCAGCACCGGCATCGTCAGCGACCGCATCAACGGACGGGCGTCGTCGCGCAGCAAACGCCCGAACGCCAGCGCCAGCGCGGTCGGCCCGGCCCGGAAGAGATCGCGCGTCAGGATGAGGAGAAACGACCGCCAGCCATGCGGCATGACGATGTTCTCCAGATGGGCACCGGGAGCGATCTCGAAGGGGATACCCGTTGAATCGACGAGCACCAGCGACCGGACCAGGTCCGGACGGCTCGCCGCGAGGTGAATGGCGATCTGCCCTCCCATCGAGTTGCCGATGAGGTGTACCGGTCCGTCAAACGACGATTCGATCCAACGTGCCAGCAGCGACGCCATCTCATCGAATGCCAGTGGCAGTCTGCTCGGCCGCGCGAAGAAGCGGTTGCGGCCGAAGCCGACCAGGTCGACGGCCGAGACGAGGTAGCGCTGCGACAGCACGCCGATGTTCTGCCGCCACCAGTCGGACGATCCGCCAAGTCCGTGCAGCAGCACCACCGGCGTGCCATCTCCCGCGCGTGTTTCCCAGAACGTGAACGGGGGAAGGTCGATGCGGCGGGTGGTCGGCACTGGTCAGGATGAGGGGGGAGGTTACCGCCGCAGCCTTCCCTCTTCGACCATCAGGCAGCGGTCCTGAACGACTTTGATGCCCGCCTCGGCCAGCGTCTGCGCCGCTTCATCGTTGCGGATGCCGAGCTGGAACCAGACGCTCTTCGGCTTCGCCGCGAGGATGTCGTCGACGTGAGGCGGGATATCCGAGGGGCGGCGGAAGACGTTGACCATATCGATCGGCCGGCCGATGTCGGCGAGCTTGCGGAAAACGGGCTTGCCGAGGATCTCGGTGACCTCGGGGTAGTAAACAGGAACGGGGATCACATCGTAGCCGGCGGCAGCCATGTGTGCCGGGACGTAGAACCCGGCCTGATCGGAGTGCGACTCCGGCTTGATCCCGAGAACGGCGATGGTGGTGGTTCCGCGAAGGAGAGTCTCGATGCCTGCGGCATCGTTAATGAGGTTTGTTTTCCAGTCCGTCATAGTTGCGAGAGAGTAGCAAGAAATAGGCTAGGCCGGCACGGCCGGCTTCGTCGGTTGCCCAAGGCTCCGTCAACAGGTTCGCGGGAACGTCCTGCTGCGCGGACTCTTAGGCGCTTGCGGTTGGATGGGTCAGGGGATGGGTCAGGCGAAACGGTGGCCGAGCCTTGGGCAACAAACGCTGCCGGCCGTGCCGGCTTACACGGAATAACAAATCCGGACGCCTGTTTTTTAGCTGTTAATTCAACCCACCAACATGAGGTTTACGACCGGATGAAACGACTAGCTTTCGTCGCCCTGCTGTTTCTCGTACCGCTCACCGCCTTTGCCTCGGCGCCGACGCAGGCCGTCGTCGTTCTGATGAAGCCGAGCAGCCGCCTCTCGGTCAAGTCGCTTTCGACGAGCTTCGATCCGAATGTCTCCCCCGACGAGCGCGATCTGCGCGAGTTCACGGCCATCCGCGGCTTCGCCGCGAACCTGACCGCGGACGAGATCGCCTCGCTGAAGGCGTCGGGCGAGGTCCTGTCGATCGGGCCCGATCTCGAGCGTCATGCGCTGACGGACACGATCGTCTCCGGCCAGCAGACGACGCCGTACGGCGTGACGGCCATCGACGCCCCCGCGGTCTGGCCTGTCACGCGAGGCAAATCGCTCGCGAACGGCCCGGCCATCCACATCGCCATCATCGACACAGGCATCGACTACCACAACACGGAACTGTCGGCTGCCTTCAAGAGCGGCTTCAATTTCATTTCACGAACGACGGATCCGCTGGATGACAACGGCCACGGCTCGCACGTCGCCGGGACGATCGCCGCGGCGAACGACGGCGCCGGCGTCGTCGGGATCGCATCCGACGTCGATATCTATTCGCTCAAGGTGCTCGACACGTGCGGAAGCGGTAAGACGAGCAACATCATCCAGGCGGTCGACTGGGTCGTGCAGAAGAAGACTGAGATCGGCGGCAACTGGATCATCAACCTTTCGCTTGGCTCGGATCAACCCGATGTTACAGAGCAGGCCGAATTCCAGGCCGCCTCGGATGCCGGCATCCTGGTCTTCGCTGCCTCCGGCAACGGCTTCGACCCAACGGCCCCGACCTCCGGCCTCTCCTATCCGGCCGGGTATCCGACGGTCGTCTCCGTTGGCGCGGTCGACGAGACCAACACGATCGCAGACTTCTCACAGCGCGGTCCCGATCTGAAGCTCGTTGCGCCGGGAGTCAATGTACTCTCGACGTTCCTCACCGGTCTGGTTTCCACGGATGACAACCGGAAGATCCCCGCGAATTTCGCGTCCGGAAGCTTGACCTCAGGCGACGACGTCTGCCTGCTGCATGGCCCTGTCACCGCCAAGTTCGTTTCAGGCGGAAGCGGCAATACTTCGGAAATCCCCACCAGCGTCTCCGGCAAGATCGCGCTCATCGAGCGGGGCGGGACTGACTCGACGACGGGCACCACGATGACATTTCTTCAGAAGGCCCGGAACGCGCTTGCGAAAGGCGCGATCGGCGTCGTGATCTACGACAACGCCAACAACCCCAATCCGTTCACGCAGCCGGGGTTCTCGAATCTCAAGAGCACCGATGCCGCGACGCTTCCCCCAACCGCCTTGATTCAGCGCAATGACGGACTCGCTCTGCTGGCCACTCCGAACGCGACCGTGACCATGCGCTTTGATCAGGGAGGGTCGACGGAGCTATTCGCCCTTCTCGCCGGCACCTCGATGGCCTGTCCCCACGCCGTCGGCGCCGCTGCTTTGGTCTGGGCGGTATCCCCAAACTCCACCGCCACGAACGTTGCCACTGCTCTCGAGCAGTCGGCAAAGGACCTCGGCGATCCGGGCCGTGACGATACGTACGGCTTCGGTCTCGTGGACGTGCTGGCCGCGGCCAAGCAACTCAACCCCGCCGCATTCTCTGCGCCGGTGCATGGACGGTTCGCGGGCCGTCGAGGGCACTGAGCCGGCACGGCCGGCGGCGTTGGTTGCCCTACCCTAGGCTCGGCCACCATCTTCGTCGGATCATTTCTGCCGCGCGAGGCTCTCTTTCTGCTTGAAGATCGACGCGGCGCCTTCGGGCGCCGCGTTTTTTCTTGGTAGACTCTCAGCACACAGGGGAGATCTACAACACCATGAAACGCGCAGCGTTTGCGGCCCTTCTATTCGTCATTCCGTTCACCGTGTTTGGCGCTTCGGCGCGCCGAAGCGTCCTGGTCGCGACCAGGAGCGAGCCCCGTCTGGCCGTCAGGCCGCTCGCGGCCGGTGTCGACGTCTCATCGCCCGAGCACAAGTACATGGATCTCGGCATCGTCAAAGGCTTCTCGGCCGATCTGACCGACGATGAGATCAGCGCCCTCTCGAAGTCGCCCGACGTCCTCTTCATCGAGGACGACAAGCCGCGCTACGCGATGCGAATGGGCCTCGAGCCGCGGGTCAAAGCCTCGAGCAGCACCGCGCAACTGACTCCCTACGGGATCAGCCTCGTTCGCGCTCCGCAGGCGTGGTTGGGGGGACGTGGCGCAACGATCAACGTCGCCGTCGTCGACTCGGGGATCGACTACAACCATCCGGAGCTCAAAGCCGCCTACCAGGGCGGCTTCAACACGTTCACCCAGACGAACGATGCGATGGACGACAACGGCCACGGCACGCACTGCAGCGGCGTGATCGGCGCGGCCGACAACACGATCGGCGTCGTCGGCGTCGCCCCTCTCGTACACCTCTGGGCAGCAAAGGTACTCGATAAGAACGGCAGCGGGAAGACATCGACCGTCATCGCCGGTGTGAACTGGGTCGTTCAGAAGAAAGCGGAAGTGGGCGGCAATTGGATCATCAGCCTGTCGCTGGGGTCGTGTGCCCCGTCGACCCTCGAGTCCCAGGCCTTTGATGCCGCGATCAGCGCGGGGATCCTCGTGTTCGCCGCGGCGGGTAACCACGATCCGACACAGTTGGACGAGTGCTCGGCGACGAACAACAATGCCTACTCCGTCAGCTATCCCGCCGCGTACCCCGGTGTCACCGCGGTGGCCGCCGTCGACTTCACGAAGACGGTCGCCGATTTCTCGAACTTCGGGCCGGAGGTTGCGCTCGCCGCGCCTGGAGTCGACGTCCTTTCCACCTTTCCTGTCGGTACCGGATCATGGTCGGCGGTGATCCCGACCGGAAGTGCTCCGGTTCTCGCCTCGCCGGTAGCCGGTTCTGCGGCGGGGACTTTCACGGGACCCTATGTCTTCTGCAATCTTGGCGACGTCGGAGACTTCCCGGCGTCCGTCAACGGAAAGATCGCGCTGATCAAGCGCGGCACGCTCACGTTCCATGACAAAGCGATGAACGCGAAGAAGGCGGGCGCGATCGGTGTCGTCATTTTCAACAAGGACACCAGCCCGATCAACTGGACCCTGATCGGCAAGGTCGACGCAAACGGTCAACCAAATGCCGGCTGCTCCGACCCGACCAGTGCTGTCTACGCAACATGCAAAGACGACCCCGCGGATGTGGCCTTTGCCTGGCCCGTGACTCTCGGGATTCCTCTGGCCGACGGCACCGCCCTCGCGGCGCAAACGCCGGCGCCTCTCACGCTGAGCTATAACGCCAATGACGACTACGCAATCGAGAGCGGCACGTCGATGGCGTGTCCGCACGCCGCCGGCAGCGCGGCCACGGTCTGGTCGATGGCACCGAACGCGACGGCCGCGCAGATCAAGCAGGCCCTTCTCTCCACGGCGCATGACCTCGGCGATCCCGGCGTGGACCAGCACTACGGAGCCGGTCTCGTCGACGCCGAGGCCGCCGGGAAGCAGATCGCGCCGGGAGCGTTCGGATCGGGTGGCAGCGGTACGCCGGTGAAGGGCCGCCAGCCGGGGCGGCGCGGGCACTGAACGAATGCGCTAGAATCCGGCGATGAAACGCCTGCTTCTACTCCTCTCGCTCCTCGCCGCCCCCGCGCTATTCGGTGCGGGGACCCATCGCTACATCGTCGTGACGACGCCGGCGGCACGTGAGACGACGCGGCTCCGCACCCTCAGCATGGTTTCCGGAGCGAACGAGCGGAACGTACACCCCTTCGAATCGATCGATGGATTCGCCGTCGACCTGACGGACGAAGAAGCAGCGGCGATGCAGAAGTCCGCCGGCGTGCGTTCCGTCAGCCGGACCATTGCGGTTCACGCGGTCGATGACGTCCAGCCGTCGCACATGCGCCCGCGGCCGGCAGGAGGGCCCCTTGCGGCCATGCAGGTCGTTCCGCCGAACATCGATGTCGTTCACGCCCGCGAAGTCTGGCCGCTCACGCGGGGAGGCAACGTCAACGTCGTCGTCTTCGACACCGGCGTCGACTTCGCTCATGCCGATCTGACCGCGAACATCGCCGGCGGCTACAACATCTTCACGAAGACCGCCGACATCAATGACGACAATTTTCACGGGACGCACGTCTCCGGCATCATCGGCGCCATCGACAACAACCTGGGCGTCGTCGGCGTCGCGCCGGGAGCTCACATTTACATGGTCAAGGTGCTGGACAAGAACGGAACCGGTACCGACGAAGGGGTGGTCGACGCGGCCGACTGGGTCATTGCCATGAAACATGCGAGAGGCGGCAACTGGATCATCAGCATGTCGCTCGGATCGATCGGGGCATCGGATCCGGAAGCGGCTGCCTTCCAGAGGCTGACGGATGAAGGCGTCCTGAGCATCGCCGCGGCCGGGAATGACGGATGGAATCAGCTTCTCTATCCTGCCGCGCTGCCGGACGTCGTCTCTGTCGGCGCCGTCGACAACGACAAGGTCATCGCTGAATTCTCCAACTCCTCGCCGACCCTCAACCTCGTCGCCCCCGGCGTCTCGATTCTCTCCACACTGCCGACCGGTTCGGTCCGGCGGGCGGCCACGACACTCGCCGACAACACGGATGTGCCGTCGGTGCCGGTCACCGGCGCGCCTCTCAGCGAAGTCACCGGACAGTGGGTTTTCTGCAACTACGGAGCGCCGGGCGATTTCCCGCCCGAAACAAACGGAAGAATTGCAGTGATGATGCGCGGCATGTCGCTGCCGTTCTCGGACAAGGTTCGGAATGCCCGTGCGGCGGGTGCCATCGGCGCTGTTCTCATCAACGATAACGCCGTCACCACCGACGCAAATTGGACCCTCATTAAATACGTGTGCGATAACGCCGGTTGCAAGGATGATCCTGCCGACCTCTCCTATAGCTGGCCCGTCGTCGTGGCGATGTCGGGCTCGGACGGCGCGAAACTGATTGCCGGCGCAAAGGGCCAGACCCTCACCATCTCCGCCTGGCTCGACGACTACGGAATCCACAGCGGAACGTCGATGGCCACACCCCACGTCACCGGCGTGGCCGCGCTGGTATGGTCGCTTGCGCCTTCGGCCACGGCAAAGCAGGTTGCCAACGCGTTGCGCGCTTCGGCCACCGACGTCGGACCGCCGGGAATCGACAACACCTACGGCTTCGGATGCGTCGATGCGCTCGCCGCGGCCAAGTGGCTTGCCCCCGCCGCCTTCGGCCTTCCGCCGCGTCCTGAGCTGCGTCAGCGCGGCGTGCGTCCCTGAGGCGCGGCGCGCATCATCCATGCAGTTGCCGTTTCGGGGCTAGAATGCGCCCGCCGCGCGGAGCCTTCCCGCGGCATCACG
>DATLWH010000393.1:0-7725 GCA_035576505.1 Thermoanaerobaculia bacterium
CCTGGCGGCCGAACTTCTACGTGACCGCAGCCGCGACAGCCTTTCGCGATAACGACACGCTCGGTGCGCTCCTGGCATGGCGCGGCTGGTCGGTCGGCAACCGCCTCACGGTCTACAACGAAGTCCTGCCGCTGCCTCCGCTCTTTTCTCTCCCCACCACCTTCGCCAATCAGCGCCACGACGGCACCGTTCCGTTCGAGCGCGATCTCGACGGGCGCACCGGCATCTCCGCCCGCCTCCGCCTGCAACTCCCCGAGCGGGCCATGGCTCAGGTCACGCACGTCGACAACCGCGGCGAGCGCGACCAGTATCGCGGCGAATATGCATGGCAGACGCACTTCAACATCGCCGCCGCGCAGATCGGCCTCACCTCGCCCGCAACCATCGCCACCGAGTACTGCTGGGGGGCCACCGGCATGGGGGACGCGCCCCGATTCGTGCAAGCGGATTTCGCCACGTGGTACATCCTGACGTCGTACAAGCTCGGGAAGGAGCGTTACTCGATCCGCTTCGACACCTTCTCCACCAAAGACCGCGATGGAGTGGCCGAGGACAACTCGGAGCATGGTCACTCATGGGTGCTGGCCTGGATGCACGATCTGAATCCGAACGTCCGGCTCGGCGCCGAGTTCGCGCAGGTCACCGGCAACCGCCCGGCAGCGCAGCAGTCGGGCTTCAGTCCCGACACCGACGGACGGATGGTGACGGTGGAAGTGAGGTATGGGTTCTGACCATATAATCCCCCCGCCCTCGGCACATGCTATTGCTCAACTCGGCCCGCACCAACGACGCGAAGATGCAGCAGTACCCTCGCCTCGATGCCGCGGGGAAGCAGGATCGCATCCTCATCATCGCGCCGCATATCGATGACGAGTCGATCGGCGCGGGCGGCTATGCCATCGATGCTCTGGCAAACGGTGCGGACGTCTTTGTCGTCTTCCTTACCGCCGGTGACTGCAACCGCTTCTCGGCCCGTCTGCTGTTCAAAACGCTCGGTCCGACGGCAGCGCACTACCTCGGCGTAGGGAACATCCGCATCAGCGAGGCCCGCAAGGCCATGCGCCTTCTGGGGATCCCCCCCGATCATTACTTCGTGCTCGGCTACCCCGACCGCGGCCTGCGCACGATGGTCGACAACCCCGGCGCTGTCGTCCGTTCCACGGCCACACGCGAAACCAGCGTGCCGTACGCCGACGCACTGTCGCCTCGCGCCGACTACACCTACGCCAGCCTGCTGAACGACATCAGGAAAGTCATCACCATCGTCCAGCCGACGACGGTCATCGCGCCGGTGCCTTTTGATGAGCATTCCGATCACAGTGCCGCCGCCGAGATCATCGATGCAGCGCTCGATGATCTCACCCTTCAGCCCTCGCGCCTCGGCTACCTCGTCCACACCGCGCGGAGCCGCATCCACACCGCGTTCATGAAGATGCCCCGCCGCGCTCTCCTCCCGCCGACGCGCATGCAGGCCTTCTCCTGGGCCACCTACGCCCTCTCCACCGCTGTGCAGAAGACGAAAGCCGAATTGCTGATGACCTACAAGAGCCAGCGCCCGTACGTCTACCTGCTCCGGAACGCCTTCGTCCGGAAGAACGAGCTGTTCTTTCTGTATCCGGCCGTGAAGCAGGTGATTAGTGGATTAGTGGATTAGTCGATTAGTGGATTAGTCGATTAGTGGATTAGTCGATTAGTGGATTAGTCGATTAGTGGATTGGGCGTCGACCCGAGTAGATCAGTGGATTAGTTGATCAGTGGATTGCGCGTCGACCAGGGTCAAGTCTCTCCCCCCCAATTTACTAATTTACTAATCTACTAATCCACTGCTCTACCGCAGTCCCTTCCTCACCACCAGCTTCAGCCCCGACCACGTCTCATCAACCGCGCAGACCTTCACGTCGACGAAGCCCATCGGCAGCGCGATCCTGCGGACGACATCCTCGGTGATGTCGGTGGGCACCTTCGAGGCCTTCTTCGGCCAGGAGACCCAGATCAGCGCGTCGGTTCTCATGGCGTTGCGCCAGAATCGCAGCTTCGTGTTCAGCTGCGCCGCGGACTCCGTGAAGAGATGAATGAGGTCGACAGCCTTCGTCAACTTCCTGACGAATGTCACGTTGTCCGGTAGCGGCGCGAGAAGAGTTGCGTAGTCTTTTGGTGCTCCATAGGTAAAGACGGTGAAGTCGGGCTTGATACCGAGCTTCTGCGCCAGAGGCGTCCCTGAGTAGCCAGCCATCACCGCATCTCCAGCGTCGACTTTCCCATGTTCCACTTCACCATGCGGCCGTCGCGGGTGCTGACCCATACGTCGTTCGCTTCGCCGTTGTTGGCGTTCGTGAAGTGATAGTGGTTGCACGACTCGCCGCCGACCGTATCGGTTCCGACGAGCTGCGCGCGGCCTTCCTTCTTCTGCGGATCGAGCACCATCGTCGTCCGCTGCCAGACGCGATTGGTGATGTCGGGCGGCGACATCTCGTGTTTGCCGTCGCGGCTCCAGACCACTCCGGAATGCTTCGCTTCGCCGGTCCAGGTCGCGCCGTCGCCGGCCTTGAAGTGAACGCGCTCCATCCCGGGCGTCGGGCGCGTCATCTCGCCCTTCGCATCTCCCATGGTGAAACGGAAACCAGCAGAGATCCGGAAACAGTCAAGGGCCTGCTCATACGAACCGTCGCCAGCACATTTCTTCGGAGTCGACCTGTTCGGACCGCGCGGAATTGCCGGAGCTGCCGTGGAGACGACCGGTGCCGGAGAGGCCGTCGAGAAGGCCGGAGCCGGCGCAGCCGTCTTCCGCATCGGCGGCGGCGTTGTGGGCATCGTGGTGGTCTCCTGGCGTTCCTCGCGCCCACAAGCCGCGCACAGCAACAGGAGAATCAGGATCGATCGTCGCATCACTGTTTCTTCGCCTCTGCCGCCTTGGCCTGCTCCACCATCACCGCGACGTCGCGCAACAGTTTCTTGGCGTCGTAGAGAATTCCGTCCTTCATCACGTACTTGACTCCGCCGACGCGCTCGGCGGCGCCGGTGGTGTCGTTCACACGCATCCAGCCGGTACCGTAGAGCACCTTGAGGTTCTCGATCGGATTCTGATCGACGAAGACGAGGTCGGCCAGCATGCCCGGCCGGATGATTCCGAACTCCACCTTCGTCCCGCGCGGCGCGTTGATGGCCTCGGCGCCCCACATCGTGGCCGAGCGGATCACCTCCAGCGGATGGAAGCCCGCCTCCTGCAGCAGCTCCAGCTCGCGGATGTAGTCGAAGCCGTAGAGCTTGAAAATGTAGCCGGAGTCGGAGCCGGTGGTGACGCGGCCACCGCGGTTCTTGTAGTCGTTCAGGAAGCGCATCCAGAGGATGTAGTTGTTCTTCCACTCGACCTCATCGCCGGTCGTCCAGTTGAACCAGTAGGCGCCGTGCGCCGTGCGGCTTGGCTGGTACCAGCGCCAAAGGGATGGCAACGTGTAGCGGTCGTGCCACTCGGCGCGCATGGCCCGCATCAGATCCCGGCTGGCCTCGTAGATCGTCATCGTCGGATCGATGTTGAACTTGCGCGCGATCAGCTCGTCGATCACCGCGTTCCACTTCTCGCTGCCCGGCTCGGCGGCCTGCTTCCAGAGCCGTCCGGCCTGGCCGAAGCGATCCATCTCGTCGTTGTAGTTGTAGCTCGCCGGAAAGTCCTGAATGGTCCGGTCGGTGAAGAGCGCCTCCGGCAGGCCGTACCAGTGCTCCATTCCGCGCAGCCCCATGCGCGCGGCGTCGAGAATGTTCGAGCGCGCCACTCCCATCTGCGCCAGGTGTGTGGTCGAGCCGAGGTGGAGCTTGTTGGCCTCGTCGATCAGGGCGGCCAGGATCTCGGGGTCGAAGACCGGATCGCCGGAGCTGAGGATCTTGATGCCGTCGGCTCCCTTCTTGGCCACGAACTGCACGAACTTGCGCGCCTGCTCAGGAGAGTCGATGGCGCCGCCGTCCCACGAACGGCGGGCGGTGAAGACATACGGAAAGAGCCGCGGGGCCACGATCTCGTTGCGGGCGCTGCGGTCGCGCTCGTGGAGACACCAGTCCACGCCGTTCCCGCAGCCCGGCTCACGAACGCTGGTCACACCATGCGCCATCCAGAGCTTGAAGACGTACTCCGCAGTCGTCCCCTGCTCTTCGCCGCCGGAGTGGCCGTGCATATCGACGAAACCAGGGAGCACCCAGAGCCCTGTGCCGTCGATCTCCTTCACCGCATCCTTCGGGCGCGACTCCGGCTTGATGGGAACCTTCGGAAAGCCGACGCTGCGCACCTCCCGAATGCGATTCCCTTCGACGACGATGTCCACCGGCCCGATCGGCGGAGCGCCGGTCCCGTCGACCAGCGTCACGCCGCGGATGATGAGGCGCGTCCACGGCCCCTCCCCCTCTCCTGGCTTGCGGTCAGGAGCAAATGCCGGCGGACCGGCGAACGCAACCGTAGCGGCAGCGAAAAGGAGGACGATCAACAGCTTGCGCATAGGGCGATTCTACCGGAGCGTGCGGAGCGCCGCCGTCGTATCATCGCGTCGTGATCAAGATCGCAGCGGTGCAGGCCGCACCGGCGTTCCTCGACCGCGATGCGACCGTCGAGCGCGCCTGCCAACGGATCGCCGAGGCCGGCAGAGCGGCCGCGAAGCTGGTCGTCTTTCCGGAGAGCTTCGTCCCCGGCTATCCCGACTGGGTCTGGGTCGTGCCGGCCGGACGGGGGGCGATCCTCCGCGATCTCTACGCCAGGCTCCTCGCCAATTCCGTCACCATCCCCAGCGACGCTACGCGCCGCCTCGGCGAAGCAGCGCGGGAGGCGGGAACGATCGTCGCCATCGGCGTCACCGAGCGCAACGACGAGGCCAGCGGCACGACGATGTACAACTCACTGCTCTACATCGACCAGGATGGCCAGGTGATCGGACGGCATCGCAAGCTCGTTCCGACCGGAGGGGAACGGCTGGTCTGGGCGCAAGGGGACGCCAGCGGCCTGCGCGTTCACGACACCTCGGCCGGCCGCATCGGCGGTCTGATCTGCTGGGAGAACTACATGCCGCTGGCGCGTTACGCGCTCTACGCGGGCGGCGTACGGATCTATCTCGCGCCGACATGGGACCACGGCGAGGGCTGGCTGGCCACACTCCGTCACATCGCCCGCGAAGGGCGCGTCTTCGTGGTCGGCTGCTCGATGGCTCTTCGCTTCGATCAGCTCCCGCCCGAGCTCGAGTTTGCGAAGCTCTATCCCTCGTCGCGCGAATGGGTGAACCCCGGCGGCAGCGCCATCATCGATCCCACCGGCACGATCGTGGCCGGTCCGATCGAGGGACGAGAGGAGATCCTCTATGCCGAGGCCGACCTCGACGCCGCCAGCGGCACGAACTGGGACCTCGATACCGGCGGCCACTACGCCCGGCCGGACATCTTCACTCTGCACATCGATCGCGGCGAGCGCCGTCTGATCGACAGCGACTGAGGCTACAACCGCCTCAACATCACCCTCTCCACCACGTGGCTGGCACCCTTGCCGAGGATCAGACGTGCCCGTTCGCGCGTGGGGAGGATGTTCTCGCGCAGGTTGGCGAGGTTGATCCGCTCCCATACCGATTCCGCGATCGCCATCGCCTCCTCCTCGGGCAACATCGCGAATCGGTGAAAGAAGGACGCGGGATCATGGAAAGCCGCCTCGCGCAGCTTGCGGAAGCGATCGAGGAACCAGGTGGTCAGGTCCGCCTCCGAGGCATCGACGTAAATCGAGAAATCGACAAAGTCGGAGACGAAGACCATCTGGACCGAGCCGCCCTGGAGCACATTGAGTCCCTCGAGGATGACGATATCGGGCCGGTCGACGATCTGATGCTCGTCATCGACGATGTCGTACACGTAGTGCGAGTAGATCGGAACCGTGAGCGAAGACAGACCCGACTTCAGATCGGAAAGGAATTGAATCAGCCGGGCCCGGTCATAGCTCTCGGGAAAACCCTTCCGCTGCATCAGCCCGCGCTCCTCGAGTACGGTGTTCGGGAAGAGGAAGCCGTCAGTCGTCACGAGCTCGACGCGCGGATGCTCGGGTCCGCGCTCGAGCAGCGTACGCAACACGCGCGCGGTAGTGCTCTTGCCGACCGACACGCTCCCGCCGATGGCAATGACATACGGCACCTTCGGCGCCGAGGTGTTTAGAAATTGCGACGAGACGCGATGGAGCTGGCCCACGGCGGCGACGTGCAGATTGACGAGGCGGGAGAGCGGGAGGTAGACCTCTTCGACCTCGGTCATCGACAGCGCTTCATTGATGCCGCTCAGCGCCGCCACATCGTCGGGCGTCAGCGTCATCGGCGTCCCACCGCGCAACGACGCCCAGGCCGCGCGGTCGAACGTCAGGTAGGGCGAGGCTTCGCTCATGCCGGCGTCTTCCTGCGCATCGAAATCACCACCCAGGAAAGCGCCAGCCACAACACACCGCCGGTGATGGCCATATCGGCGATGTTGAAGACGCCGGTATGGAGCGGGCCTACAGCCAGGTAGATGAAGTCCGTGACGCGCCCGCCGAGGCGAAAGCGATCGATCAGGTTACCGACGCCGCCTCCGATGATGAAGGCGATGGCCACATCGTCCCCTCCGGACTGCATCCGGCCGGCGAAGAGGACGAACGCGGCTACCAGTAGCCCGACTGAGACCAGCCCGTCGAAGATCAGATGACGTACGTTCGCCGGCAGGTTCGAGCCGATGGAGAGAAAGGCGCCAGGATTCTCCGTGAACATGAGGGTCATCACGCCGTACTTGCGAGGAAACGTGTTCTCGAACGATTGACGCGCAAGCACCTTCGTCCCCTGATCGAGCGCGATCGTGAGCAGGATGATGATGGCGAGTGCGATGCGGCGCATATTGGTCATCGGCTTATGTCTCACGCGAAGGCGCGAAGACGCGAAGGTAAGAGGGATACGCGTTCGTCCTCTTCGCCTTCTTCGCGCCTTCGCGTGACTACATCACATCCACCGGCGTCCGAGAATCCCGATCACTCCACGCCCGAATCGACGACACATTCTGAAACCCGCGCGGCAGCTTCAATCCGCGTTGCGCGCGCTTGCCGATGTAGGGCTCGAGGTCGGCTCCTTTCAGATTCGTATGGCGCTTGCCGGCCTGCACCACGAGTGTGCCGTCATTGCTGACGGCGGCGACGCCGACCACCTTCTCCGGGAAGAGCTCCGTCTTGTGCAGCTTGATCGTCTGAACCCCTTTGCCGCGAGCCAGCAGCGGCAACTCGACCGCTTCGAAGAGCAGCAGCTTGCCGCTCGTCGTGGCCGCGGCCACGCGATCGGTCTCGATCGTCATCACCCGCTGCGGCCGAAGCACCGTCGCCCCGTCGTTCACGTTGACGACCGCCTTGCCGGCCTTGCGGTCGGTGATCAGATCCTCCAGCCGGGCCACGAATCCGTAACCGTCATCGGTGGCCAGCAACCACAGATCCTCGGCATCGCCCATCATCACGGCCACGAACGTGGCACCGGGCGCCGGCGAGGTGAAGGCGGTCAGCGGTTCGCCGTGGCCTTTCGCCGACGGCAACTCGTGCGCCGGGAGCGAGTACGTCCTCCCCGTCGAATCGATGAAGACGGCGAGCTGATTGCTGCGTCCCCGCGCCGCGTGCAGGAAGGCGTCGCCCGACTTGTACTGCAACGCCGTCGGATCGAGGTCGTGCCCCTTCCCGGCGCGGATCCATCCCCGCTCGGACAGCACCAC
>DATLWH010000394.1:0-12719 GCA_035576505.1 Thermoanaerobaculia bacterium
GCTCGATCGTCAGGCGCAGCTTGCCCGTGATCATTCGCGACACATCGAGAACATCGTCGATGAGCTGCGCCTGCAGCTTGGCGCTGCGATGGATGGTGGCGATTCCCTCTCTTCGTGTTTTCTCATCGAGACTGCCCATGCCCAGGAGGGCCGTCCAGCCCAGGATCGAAGTCATCGGCGTGCGCAGCTCGTGGGAGAGCGTGGCCAGGAACTCGTCTTTGGCATGGTTGAGCGACTCCGCCTCTTTGTAGAGCCGGGAGAGATCGTCCTCGGTGCTCTTCTGGTCGTCGATGTCCGTGTTCGAGCTGATCCACATCGTGATCTTCCCATTGGGATCGTGCATCGCGCAGGCGCGGCTGAGATGCCAGCGATAGACGCCGTCGGCGCGCCGGAAGCGATGCTGCAGCTCGAACGCTTCACCGGTATCGAGAGAGTGCTGCCACAGGCGCACCGTGGTCTTCAGGTCATCGGGGTGGATGAACTTCGTCCATCGCCAATCCTTGATGTCATCCAGCGATAGCCCGGTAAACGCGCTCCACTGCTGGTTGAAGTAGTCGACGTCGCCGTCAGGGCGGGCGGTGAAGACCATCTGCGGCATCGACTCGGCCAGGAAGCGAAAGCGCTCCGCCCCCTCCTTCGCCTCCTTCTCGGCAGACTTACGGTCGGTGATGTCGCGGATGTTGCACTGGATGATGTTCCGGCCGTCGACCTCGTAGACGTTGCTGACGAACTCCACTTCCGCGCGCCTGCCGTCCTTCGTTTCGAGCGGCAGGTCCTCGTAGCGGATGTAGCCGTCCCTCTGCAACCGGTCGAACGCCGCTTTGCTCTCATTGATGTCGCGGAACAATCCGATCTCCCAGAGCTCCTTTCCGGTCAGCTCTTCGAGCGAGTAACCGAGCAGGGCAATCACATAGGGATTGGCGTCGATGACCTCGCCGCTGTCGCCGTCGAGGATGAGAATGGCGTCCTGCGCCGTCTCGAAGAGACGCCGGTAGCGAGACTCCGATGCGCGCATGGCGCGGGTGGCCTCCACCCGTTCGGTGATGTCGCGGATGTTGCATTGAATGACGTTCTCACCATCGACATCGTAGGCGTTGCTGACGAACTCCACTTCGGCGCGCTTGCCGTCCTTCGTCTCCAGCGGCAGATCTTCGTAACGGATGTAGCCGGTTCTGTGCAGCCGGTCGAAGGCCGCCTTGCTCGCCTCGATGTCGGGGAACAATCCGATCTCCCAAAGCTCCTTCCCCATCAACTCCTCGAGCGAATACCCAAGCAGGTCGATCACGAAAGGATTGGCATCCATGATCTTCCCGTCGTTCCCGTCGAGGATGAGGATGGCATCCTGCGCCGTCTCGAAGAGCCGCCGATAGCGGGCCTCGGATGCCTTCAGCGCGTCAACCGGCTCGTCCGATTGGACGATCAGCGACATGACGAAACACCAACCTGCCCGGTCGCATCGGTGACCTCCGGAGCCCGGAAAATGGGGAGGGAAGTCGGCCTTGTCGAACGATTCATCTGGATCTCTGACGTCCGGTTGGACTCCGGGCCGGAGCATGGTATGCGTCGTCGACGCGAATAACTGTTCAAAACGAGACAGTTCAGGCTGCGGCCTCGGGGTTACTGCTCACCGATCGGCCCGCGCACCTCGCTCATGCGCAATTCAGGGCGCGGACTCCGAACGCAAAACACTCGCCGCTGACCCGCTGGCGTTCTGTTGCGCTTGCAGGCACTCTTCGACGATGGCGATGAAGCCGGTGTTATCGAACGGCTTGCGAACGACCGCCCAGAGCGCCGACTCGCAGGTGAGCCCGCCCAGCGTACTCGTGGAGACCGCGGTGAGGACGATGACTCGTTTCAGGCAGGCAGGATTCTCGGCCTCCAGGCGCTGGAGCACCTCGAAGCCGCTGACCCTCGGCATCATGAGGTCGAGAACGACGACATCGGGCTTCATGCTGGCAATTTCCTCGACGACGTGATCGCCGTCGGCGCGCGCGACGACATCCCACCCCCGGCGCTTGCAGAGCAGGGTGAGCAGGCGGCGAATGCCTGCGTCGTCGTCGACGACCAGAATGCGGATCTCTTCCGCGGGTGCCATGTGTTCTCTCGCTGCTGCTACCACCGTGAGTTTACTCCTCCCGCTCCGCTCATCTGTACGATTCCGAACACTAGTCAAAGATGGAGGTCCGGAATTGCTCCAAATCGGCGTGGAGAGCAGCAGAACACTCGCACGACCGCGCCAGCAGGCCGCTGTGATCGCGAATCCTGATGTAGTTGCGCGAGTGACTGATCAGGCCGTCCACCTCCAGGGCGCTGACCGCGATCGACACGCCGGGGCGGTGAACGCCGAGCATGTGCGAGAGGAAGTCCTGCGTCAGGTGGAGCTCATCGGAGGCGATGCGGTCGCGGATGATCAGCAACCATTTGGCGAGGCGCTGCTCGATGGCATGGAGCCGGTTGCAGAGAAGGTTCTGCGTGACCTGGTGCAGGAAAAGGCTGGTAAAGGAAAGCAATAGGTCGCGAACACGCTCGTCCTTGCGAAAGTGCTCGCGCATCAGCGCGGCATCGACGCGTGACACACGGCCGTCGATCTGCACGAGCGCCTCGCTTCCGGTCGGAGCCGGCGTGGTGATGACCGTGTGAATGTTGAACATCCCTTCATGACCCACCACGCCGGCTTCGACCATGGCTCCGCTTTCCGTGGCGCGGATGATCGACACCACCGCGCCGAAGTGCGGGAAAAATACGGACTCAGGCGTCTGTTCCGGACTGAGAAGCACGTCCGTGATGATGTGGTCTTCTTCACTGGGCGCGAGTGCGCGAAGGACTCGCGGGGGAAGCGCGTTCAGAAGGAGGTTTCCTGTCGGGATCCTTGTTGTCGCCATGGGTCTCTCCAAAGCGCCGAGGTCGGTAAACCGCGACGACCCCAGGGGGAGAGACAGGCGCATGACTGTCTGAGCTGAGATGCCGTAGAAGTGGCTGTGTGCCACGTGAGGACTGAGAAGCTGACCGGTGCAACGGCGGCCGGCATCACCGAATTGCACACGAGCAGGATCTACCGTGTCTTTTTAGCTGCGTTCGAAATCATACGGATGCGGATTGTGTTCGCAATCATACGGACGTATACTGCGTCCGCTGCTACCTTTGACGGTTGGTCTCGCACCAGCCATTGCCCCTCCTGCCGTCGAATCTAGCCGTCGCAAATCACATCGCAAGGATGTGGCGAGGGCGATTCAATGAGCCATCTGGCAAAAGACGTTCTCGTTGTCGACGATGACGAGCACATTCGCAATCTCATCGCCTTCGCGCTCACGCGCGCAGGGCTCACCGTCGACACCGCGGCCGACGGGTTGCACGCACTCGAGCACCTGACCGAGAGGACCTACGCCGTCCTTCTCCTCGACTTGAGCATGCCTCGCATGGACGGCCCGGGAGTGCTCAAGGAGATCCGCGCCTTCCATCGGGAGGGCGATGAGAAGCCCATCATCCTGGTGCTGACGGCAGCCACCGAGCGCGAGCCGCTCGCGCCCGTCGCCGAGATGGTTCAAGCCGTGATCACCAAGCCCTTCGACGTACATGAGCTGCGCGCGCTGGTCCAGGACTGCGTCCTCGTACGACAACGCCACGCTGGCATGAGCCCGGTTGGTCCGGAAAGGAATATCGCATGATCAACGAGGAGAGTCCCGTCATGGGGGCGGAAAAGAAGAGCACTCAACGCGGCCGAAAGACCTCGGCATTCGATCCTGAAGTCTTCCTCGAGCAGACAGGCCTGGACCGGTCTCTGGTCGAACTGAAGAAGAATCAGGTCCTGTTCTCTCAGGGCGACCCGGCCGACGCGGTGTTCTACATCCAGAAGGGCAATCTCAAGCTCACCGTCGTCTCGGATCGCGGCAAGGAGGCCACCGTGGCCCTGCTGGGTCCGGGGAACTTTGTGGGGGAGGCGTGCGTCGCCGCGGCGGAGCGCGTCCGGACGATCACCGCCACCGCGCTGGCCCGCTCCACGTTGATGCGGATCAAGAAAAAAGAGATGGTGCGCGTGCTGCACGAGGAGCATGCCTTCGCCGACGTCTTCGTCTCCTTCCTCCTCGACCGGAACGCGCGCATCCAGGCGGACCTCGTCGATCAGCTTTTCAACTCCAGCGAGAAGCGGCTGGCTCGCGTCCTGTTGCTGCTCGCCAACTTCGGCAAGGAAGGGCGGCCTGAGAGCGTGATCCCGAAGATCAGTCAGGAAGTGCTCGCGGAAATGATCGGCACGACGCGCTCACGAGTGAATTTCTTCATGAACCGATTTCGAAAGCTCGGGTTCATCGACTACAACGGCACACTCGAAGTGCACAGCTCGCTTCTCAACGTGATCCTTCACGATTAGGGGCGATTTTGGGCAGCGTCCTCTCTGGCCACCTGTCTCATTTTGAACAGTTTGCATCGTTAATGCACGGATATGGTCGCGGCACAAATGGCAATCTACCAATGCTTCGCACGAAATCCTTCCACCGTCCATGAAAGAGACATCCATATGAAGAGAACATCCATCGGCTTGCTGACCGTCATCGGCGTCGCACTGTTTCTTCTCAGCCCCACACAGGCATCGGCCCAGATATCCCTTGGCACCGCGCAGAACTTCGGCGTCCTCGGCGGGTCCACCGTCACCAACACGGGCGCGACGACCGTCAACGGCAACGTCGGCGTAAGTCCAGGCAGTGCCGTGACCGGCTTCCCTCCCGGCACCGTCGTCGGAGGAGCGATCCACAGCAACGACGCCGTGGCCATGCAGGCCCAGAATGACCTGACCACCGCCTACAACAACATCGCCTCCACGCCATGCACGGTCGATCTGACCGGTCAGAATCTGGGCGGCCTGACGCTGACACCCGGCGTCTACTGTTTCACGTCATCCGCGCAACTCACCGGCGCCCTGACCCTCGATGCCCTCGGCAATCCGAACGCACTGTTCCTGTTCAAGATCGGGAGCACGCTCACGACGTCGACCGGCTCGTCCGTCACGGTCATCAACAACGGCGGCAGCAGTTGCAACAAAGTCTTCTGGCAGGTTGGCAGCTCCGCGACTCTCGGCACGGGCTCGACGTTCGTGGGAGACATCCTGGCGCTCACGAGCATCACGCTCACGACCGGGGCCAACACCAACGGCAGAGCTCTGGCGCGCAATGGTGCCGTGACGCTCGATACAAACAACATCAATACCTGCGGCGTTTCGCTCTGTCCGATCATCACCGTAAATCCGGCCACGCTGCCGAACGGCTCGGTCGGCGTTGCCTACAATCAGACCGTCTCCGCCTCGGGCGGGACGGCGCCATTCACGTTTTCTGTATCGAGCGGTGCGCTTCCCACAGGCCTTCTCCTCAACAGTGCGACAGGGGCGATCACCGGAACGCCCACCACCGCCCAGACGTTTACATTCACGATCACAGCGACGGACGCGAACGGCTGCACGGGCAGCCGCCAGTACACGATCACCATCGCCAGCCCCGGCTGTCCGGCCATCGTTCTGAGCCCCAGCACGCTTCCGCCGGGGCAGGTCGGGTTGCCCTACGCACAGACGATCACGGCCTCCGGGGGGACCGCGCCGTACATCTTCACCATCGCTGCCGGAGCGCTGCCGTCCGGCCTCACCCTCAACCCGGCCACGGGGCTCATCAGCGGCACGCCTCTGGTGTCGGGGCTCTTCAACGTTACGATCCGGGCGACGGACGCAGTTGGCTGTCAAGGCGCCCGCGCCTACTCCCTGGTGATCGCCACGGCTCTTCCGCCATCTGGCGGTCCGACTCTGAGCTTCGCCGGACTGATGATCCTCACGGTTCTCCTGGCCTGCACGGGACTATTCGTCATGAAGCGGCTTGCGATCTGACAGAATCCGGGGCCATGAACAAACAGCTTGTTCTTGGCCCCAGCCTGGATGCGCTGCTCGACCGCCTCTACGCGCAAAACGCCGCGCAGGACGCGGCGCTCGGTGCTTATTTTTCCGCCCGTGCCGCGGAGGATTCCATGAATTGGAGGGAGTTCGACGCGCGGACGAATCAGTTCCTGAGCGACAAGCTCGTCGCACTCGATCGTGACAAGGCCGAGTTCTGCTATCAGATATGCCGCGCCCTGGGCGCCGCGAGTATCGTCGAAGCGGGAACATCGTTCGGCGTCTCCACGCTCTTCCTGGCCGCCGCCGTGCGTGACAGTGGCAGCAAGGGGGTCGTGATCGGTACTGAGTATGAGCCGGAGAAGGCCAAAGCCGCTCGCGCCAATTTCGAGGAGGCCGGCCTGTCCGGTTTCATCGAGTTACGCGAAGGCGATCTGCGCGAGACGCTACGGGACGTCGGAGGGCTCGTCGACTTCATGCTGGTCGACATCTGGACGCCGATGGCTCGGCCCGCCTTGGAACTGGTCGCCCCCTTCCTGCGCGATGGCGCGGTCGTCATCTGCGACAACACCACCCAATTCCGCGAGGCCTATCGCGACTACCTCGAGTTCGTCAACGATCCCGCGAACCGCCTGCGCACCATGACTCTCCCCTTCGAGGGAGGCCTGGAATTCACGGTTCGCTGCGCCTCAAACCCTGCCTGAAAAACCATGACATCAAGCCCGCTCAAGCCCCGTATCGTCTTCGTCGTGAAGTTCGGCGTGGCGCTGGTGGTGCTCTATGCGATCGTGGCGCTCAACCCGGTCAATGATCACGTCATCGTTCCGTTCACGTCGCTGGTGGCGCACAGCACGGCGCTGATGCTGGGAACCTTCGAGAGCGGCGTTGCCTCGGCCGGGACTGTGATCCGCTCGCCCCGATTCGCCCTCGACGTCCAGAATGGCTGCAACGGAGTCGAGGCTGCAATCCTGCTGGCCGCGGCCATCCTGGGTTTTCCGGCTTCGCTGCGGTCACGGCTCATCGGGCTGGGGATCGCCAGCATCGCCATCGAGCTGCTGAACCTGGTGCGCCTCTGCTCACTCTTCTGGTTGGGGGAGCACGACCGCCGGATCTTCGACTTCTTCCACGTGGCGGTCTGGCAGTCGCTCATCATTCTGGCGGCAATCGCGATCTTCATCCTCTGGAGCCTGAAGTTTGCCGAGAAACCTCTGGTCCAATCTCGCTAAGGGGGCGGCCGGGTTCCTTCTCGGGCTCGCCTTCTGGTGGGCGTTGTCTGCTCCGTACGCGCGCCTGCTGGCCACGCTGACCGAACCGTTGATCCGCGCCGCCGAGCGGCCGCCCGTGACCCGGCTCATCGCCAACGGAAGGGAGTTGACGATCGATCGAGACGATTTCCCCCGCGCCTCTCCCCGGCCCGGCCTGCTGCTCATGGACCTCACCTCGAACATCATTCTGCTCACGACGCTTTTCGCCGTGAACCGGTGGCCTCTGAGCGACCGGAACGCCATGAGCTTCGTGCTGGCCAGCCTGGCTCTCGTCGTGGTGCACATCGCCGCGGTGGTGATGAACGTCGAGTCGATCTACGCCTTGCGGCTAGGCCCCTGGAGCGCGCAACACTACGGACCCGTGGCGCGAAACTTCTGGGGAGCGGGCGCGCATTTCTACAGCATCGTCGGCGTGTTCGGCGCCGCCTTTGCGCTCTGGTGGCTCTTCCGCCCCTCGCCTCGCGCCGTCAAGGCATCAGGCCGGACAGCTCGCTGACCGGCGTCGCGTCGCTCATCCTGGCCCGCATGTTGGCCCGCTCTCCCTCCGCCAGGATTCCGACCAGCTCCTCGAACTTCGTCGTGGCTTCCCATCCGAGCAGGCGGCGGCTCTTCTCCGGATTGCCGCGGCTGTAGCTGATCTCCGAGGCGCGGAAGAGCGATGGGTCGATATCGACGTGGTCGCGCCAGTCGAGATCGAACCGCGCGAAGGCGGCGGCGGTGAGCTCTTCGAGCGTGTGGCTCTCGCCCGTGGCAATCACGAAGTCCCGCGGCACGTCCTGCTGCAGCATCCGCCACATGGCCTCGACATACTCGGGGGCGTAACCCCAGTCGCGCGAGACGTCGAGGCGGCCCAGCGTCACCCGCCCGCGCACGCCCGAGGCAATCGCGGCGGCGGCGGAGAAGATCTTCTTGGTCACGAACCGCTCCGACCGCAGCGGCGACTCATGGTTGAAGAGAATGCCGGAGCAGGCATAGATGCCGTACGCCTCGCGGTAGTTGAGCGTGGTCCAGTGCGCGGCCGCCTTGGCCGTCGCATACGGGCTGCGCGGAAAGAACGGCGTCGCCTCGCCGCTGGCATCGCCGGGCGTCACCTCGCCGAAGCATTCGCTGGAGGCCGAGTTGTAGAGGCGCACGGGCAGCTTCAGATAGCGGATGACTTCGAGCATGACCAGCGTAGCCTGGGCGATGCTGTCCATCGTCTCGACAGGTTGCGAGAAGGAGAGGGCCACCGAGCTCTGGCCGGCCAGGTTATAGATCTCGTCAGGGCGGATGCCGTCGATCAGTTGCAGCAATTCGCGGAAGTCGCGTGCCGCGGCGGAGTGGGTGACGATGCGGTCGCGGATGCCCAGTGCTGCGAGACGGCGGAATGACTGCGACTCCGCATCGCGCGAGGCCCCATGGACCTCGTACCCGCGCTCCAGCAGCAGACGCGAGAGGTAGGCGCCATCCTGCCCCGACACTCCGAAGATCAACGCACGCTTCACGGGCACATTGTCATGCATTCGAGGCAAACGCGTCGATGATGGCGTGCGTGCGCCGTTCGAAGTTGGTGTAACTGAAGAAGTCGAGCCCTTCCGGAATGGTCTTCGTGCCGCCCGAGGCGAGCGTGTCGAGAATGGCCATGCGAATCTCCGCCGGACTGGTCGGATCGACGAGCCGGCCCAGCCCGCCCATGCGGACAGCTTCCCGTCCTCCATCGAGGCGGCTGGCGATCACCGGAACGCCACACGCCAGCGCTTCCAGAAAGACGAAACCGAAGCCCTCGCCGCGGCTCGGCATCACATACACATCGGCCAGGTTGTAGAGATCCGCTTTCTCATCCTCGGGAAAGAGGCCGGTGAAAACGACGCGATTCGTGACGCCAAGGTCGCTGGCCTTTCGCCTCAGGCGGGTAACGTCGTTACCGCCGCCGGCGATGAGATACGAAATGTCGTCGTCGAGCTCCGGCAGGACGTCGAGAACTTCGTCGAATCCCTTGTAGCGCTCGGCGGCAATGACGCGGCCGAGCGTCATCAGCACCCGCTTGCCGTCGAGCCGGTAGCGCTTCAGGAAGTGGCCGTTCTTCGGGCGGATACCGTACCACTCCGCCCGGATGGAGTTCGGCAGAAGGAGCGACGGTCCGCCGTAGCGCGACCAGCCGATGAACCGCTCGCTCGTGATCTCGCTGATGGAGATGACGCCGCGGACATTGCGCAGCAACCGGTTTGACAACGGGTCGCGCAGCGGCTTCCACGCCTCGATGCCGTAAAGCATCAGCAGAGGATGCTTTGTGATCAGCCGTACGATCGGCAGCAGGTTGACGTGCGCGCAGACGACGAGATCGAAGCGGCCTCGCGCTCCCCGCAGAGCGTTGAGGTATGCCAGCCGGCCGCGGGAGGCCGCGGAAACGAACGTTACCTTGTCGGGGAGCGCTTCGATCTCCCCCACGATGATGCGCGGCACGACGACGACTTCTTCAACCGACGGATGCGACGCCATCGCCGCGATCAGCTCACGGTTGTAGAGAGCGATCCCGCCGTAGCCGCCGAATGAGTCGGTTCCGACATGGAGAATCCTCACGCCCACTGCTCCATGACGAGCCGCGCCCAGCTGCGCATGCGGGTTGACGTTCCGTCGGGCCGCAATTGCGCCCACTCGGCGAGCGGAACACTGAAGCCGGTCTTTCGCCGTCCGCTGACCCATGGAGGGAGCGGATGGCGAGGGCTCTCCGCGAAGTGTCTCTTGCAGCGCTGCTTCTCGACCATGAGCAGAGGCGCCATCTGCCGGAGGAGCGTGGCGTCGACGAGCGGCGTGCGCACTTCGAGCGAGTGGGCCATGCTGGCCCAATCGGTGTCGCGAAGGAGCTGGTTGCGCATGTAGAGCGACGCCTCGAGCGAGGCCACGCGGCCGAATGGCGTTCCCGGATCGGGATCGATCGTCCCGGCAATGTGGTCGAGCATGGCCAGACGCTCCACTCCTTCGGCCGCCGCATCGGCGCCCATGAGTGACGGCAGATCGTCCGGCAGGAAGAGTCCGCGTTTGAGCAGATAGGCGCCCGCCCACGTGCTTCCATAGCGCACCATCGCGCCCCCCTTCGGATTCCGCGTGAGCCGGCTTGCAGCAGCAGCCGCGAGGGGAAAGCGCGCCGCGCGGACGATCCGCGGGAGGTCGCGGAACGACGGATAGCTGCCGAACAGCTCATCGCCGCCCAGGCCGGAAAGCGACACTTTCAGTCCTCGCTCCGCAGCGGCTTTGCTGACGAACCAGGTGTTGGTGCCGTCGATGGTCGGCTGGTCCATGGCATCGAAGAGTCTCGGCAGATCGGCCACAAATTCGTCGCGTGTGACGACTCGCGTCACATGATCGGAGCCGATCTCACGCGCGAAGCGTTCGGCCAGAGGCGCCTCGTCGGACTCGCGGCCGCGGAACTCCTCGAAGCGCAGCGTCACGGTTCGTGGCGGCTGGCCGGTGGCCTCGGCCGCCAGCGAAACGAGCGCCGTCGAGTCGATACCCGAGGAGAGAAACGCGCCCACCGGAACATCGGCGATGAGGTGATGGCGAAGAGAATCCGTGACCAGCTCGCGCAGAAGGACGGGAGGTTGAACGAGGTGTGCCGCTGCCACGTCGCGCACTCCACGCTTCAGGGTCGCGGCGATCGAGTAGTACTGCCGCACGCCACCAGCGCCGCGCTCATCGACGAACAGAGATGTCCCGGCTTCCACCGCGCGAATCGACCGGAAGATCGTGTGCGGCTCGGGGACGCTGCCCATCAACCAGAATCCGGCCACACCGGCGGGGTCGAGCTCTCGCCCGACACGGCCGCCGGCCAGAAGAGCCTTCACGGTCGATGCGGCACGGAACGTCTGGCCATCGTCGGCGATGTAAAGCGGTTTGATCCCGTACGGATCGCGGGCAGCGAACATCCGACGTGCCCGCGGATCCCAGATGACGAAGGCGAACATACCGCGCAGCAGCTCGACCATGGCGGAACCGTCGTGGCGATAAAGCTGCAGCAGAACCTCGGTGTCCGTGGTCGAGTGAAAGCGCGCGCCCAGCCGCTCCAGGCGCGCACGCAGCTCGCGGTAGTTGTAGATCTCGCCGTTGAAGACGATGCGAAGCTCGCCGTCGACGTCGGTCATCGGCTGCGTTCCCTCATCCGTCAGGTCGATGATGGCCAGCCGCCGTGCGCCGAGAGCAACGCGCGCGTCGGGCGAGATCCATGTGCCGCCCGCGTCCGGACCGCGCGGCCGCATCCGCTCGGTGATTGCCTCGATCTCGCCCCGTTCGACAGCTGGCGCGGCGGGACGGTAGGAAAACAGAGCGGCGATTCCGCACATCGCCGTCTCAGGCCTGCCGTTCGACCGGCGTTCGTATCTCGCCGCGCCGGAACCAGTAGCGGAGAAAGACCATCCCAACGAGACCGGCGAAACCAACCATGTATCCGGCGATCTTCGTCTCCTCGATCACCGTCAGCACGGCGGAGATCGCGAAGAGGAGCGTAATGACCCAGATCGAGATGATGGCCTTGCCGATGCTGCCGTACTTCTCGACGAGCACGTGATGGAAGTGGCGGCGGTCGGCATTGAACATCCGCATCACGCGCAGAACCAGGGTCGACTCCGTACCGAAACGTTGCTTCATGACGATCAGCGTGTCGAGCACGGGAAGCGCCAGGGCCAGCATCGGCCCACCCACGATGAGCGCTGTCGGCGACTTGATGGGCCGCGCGATCGAGCACGCCGCCAGAAGGAGCCCGATGAACAGGCTGCCGCTGTCTCCCATGAAGATCTTCGCCGGCGGGCGGTTCCAGCGGTAGAACCCGATCAGACTCCCCGCCAGCGACGTCATGATGACGATGGAGAAGACATCCGAGCGGATGAGTGCGATGACACCGAAGGCGACGGCGACCGTGATGGCCACGAGCGTGGCCAGCGAGTCAATGCCGTCGATGAAGTTGACGGCGTTGATCACGCCGACGATCCAGATCACCGAAACCACAGAGCCGACGATCCCGAGCTGGATCTTGTACTCGCCGAACGAAATGAAGGAGAAGTGAAAGCCGAAGCTGACCAGGATCACGGCCGCGGCGATCTGAACGAGGAACTTCTTCGGCGCGTTCGATCCGAGAAGATCGTCGTAAACCCCGAGCCCGACGATGAGAGACCCGCTTGCCAGAACCGCGAAGAGGTAGGTCAGGTTCTTGGAGACGAGCTCCGCGGCGTGCGCGTTGGCCGCGAGCAGCATGAGAGGAAACCCGAAGCCGAAGATGATGGCCAGACCCCCCATCCGCGGCGTGGCCTCGGCGTGCAACTTCCTCGCGTTCGGGTGATCGATCGCCCCGACCTCCTCGGCAATCCGCTTCACGACCGCCGTCGTGACGAACGAAGTCATCGCACTGGCAATGAAGAGCAGGAGTAGCGGGGCCGCGTATTGAACCATCGAGACTGATGACAAGAATAGCAGTGTGTCGGGGGGTGTCGGGAGTCGGGGGTCGTGTGTCGGAGAGAGACGCGGGGCGGCACTCCGTCCTGACACACGACATACAAACCTCCTGCTCCCATAGCTATCGAGCGGCGCAACTCCGAGGCGCCAACGTCACAGATGTTCTT
>DATLWH010000395.1:0-4533 GCA_035576505.1 Thermoanaerobaculia bacterium
CACCTTGGCCACGGCGCCGCTGGTGTCGGTCCACATGATGTACGCGATCGACTTGCCGTCGGGCGACCAGACCGGCTCCTGTTCGTGCACCGTTTCGGTGGTGAGCCGGTGCGGCGTGCCGCCGGGGAGATCCATGACGTAGAGCCGGTCGAGCGCGCTGAAGACGAGGTGCTTGCCGTCGGGAGACGCCGATCCGTCACGGATCTGGCGGAGGGTGATGTCACCGGTGTCGACGCGGAAGTCGAATCGCACGAGGGGACCGAGCTGCTGCTCGACCTGCGCCGTAAACGGAATGGCGCTCACCTGCCCCGAGGGCACCTCGACGCGCCAGATCTTGCCGCCGAACGTCGTGATCAGCGCCTTGGAGTCGGGCGTGAAGGCCGAGCCGGGCTCGAGGTCACGCGTGAAGCGGGACTCCTGATCGTCTCGCGTCACCGGATAGACCAGCCAGCGCTCGTCGCCGGTGGACAGATCGCGAAGCCGGAGACCGGTGGCCGTGTCGTGGCGGGTCGCATAGACCAGCCACTTCCCGTCGGGGGACAAGATGGGACGCATCCCCGAGCCCTGAACGTCGGTGACGCCGTTGGTCTGGCCGGTCTGACGGTCGTAGACCGCCACCTGCCACTCAGCCTGGAACGAGTTGATCTGGAGATTGTAGCCGAAACCGCCGCGATGCCGGGACACCCAGACGTACCTCGGGTCCGAGCCGAACGCCGCGCCCAGGATGTTCATCTGCGGCACGCCCGGGGCGGGAGTGCCGGACTTGATCATGCCCGTCCCCGAGCCGCCGTCCTTGTGATAGAGCCAGAGCTCGTAGACCGAGCCGAGGACGCCCGAGGTCCGCGATGCCACGATGTAATTGCCGTCGGGCGTCCACGCGGGCGACGCGTAGAGGTTGTTCGAGCCTTTGGTCACCGCCTTGGCATGGCTGCCGTCGGCGTCACAAAGCCAGATGTTCTCCGCCCCGCTCCGGTCAGACAGAAAGACGATCTGTTTCCCATCCCGGGACCAGCGCGGCTGGGAGTCGAAGGACGGCCCGGACGTGATCCGGGTCGCCGTGCCACCGGCGATCGGCATGGTGTAGAGGTCCCCGAGCAGCTCGAACACGATCGTCCGTCCGTCTGGCGAGACATCGAGGGAGAGCCAGGTCCCTTCCGAGGTCGAGAAGGACACCGTGCGCGTGGTCGCGAGCGGCAGATCGGGATTTTTCTTTTTCCCGGTGTCGGCGGTGGCGATCGAGGCCGGGTGGCGAACCGCCCGGGTCGCGGGAGGGGCAAGCAGCGGAAGCACGGCGGCGAGGAGTGGCGCGAATACAGCCCGGCGCATGCGGTCTCTCCGAGTTGAAAGATCGGCGGCGTGGGGGAACGAGAGAAGCTGAAGGCGTCAAGGAAAGGCGTCAAGCAAAAGCGTCGAGATTTGGCGTAGGGGAAATCGAGGGTTGACAAACCCCGTACCATCTGTCATCCTTACCCGCGAGCGAAGGGGTTCCGGCATGGTGCCGGGGCCGCGTACCAGAGACCTTACAGGACCTGGGCAGCCAATCGCCTGAGGTCCTGTTCGTGTGTTTGGGAGGCTTTTCCGACGCTCCACGGTGGTCGAATGACCACCTGTTCCAATACTTTCAGGAGTCACACCAGTATGGCACGCATCACCGGTACCGTGAAGTGGTTCAACGACGCCAAGGGCTTCGGTTTCATCACCCCGGAGAACGGCGACAAGGACTGCTTCGTGCATCACACCGCGATCCAGTCGGACGGCTTCCGCAGTCTGGCCGAGGGTCAGCGCGTGGAGTTCGAGGTAGTTCAGGGCCAAAAGGGTCCTGCCGCGCAGAACGTCACCAAGCTTTAAGCGACTCGCGGTACCTGCCTAACGAAGCGGCGCCGGTCTCGAAAGAGGCCGGCGCCGTTTTGCGTCGTGCAGCGTGGACTAGAAGCCGATCGCCCGCTTCTGGCGGGGAGCGGGTTCCTGCGAGCGCAGCACGATGCGCATCGCCGTGGTCTCGAGGTCGATGTCCCACGAGCCGATGCGGGGCCGAATGAACACCTCGTGATCCGAGGTCGACAGCGAATCCACGGTGCAATCGAGGAACTCGAGCAGCCGCATGCGCATGTCGAGGTAGGAAATCCCCTCGCGGTTGGCCGCGACGCGGATCCCGACTTCGTCGTCGAGCTGACGCCGCACGAAACCCTGCGCCACTTCCAGCAGCCGCTGCGCGATCAGCCGGTCCAGCGCCGCCGTCTCCGTGTCCTTCTTGGCCAGCCGCCGGTCGAGCTTCCGCACCTTGGTCGGATCGCAGAGCTCGAGCAGCAGCGCCCGAATCTTGGCGTCGGGCCGCTTGGTCTTGACGACCATGCCCTCCCGCTCCGCCTTGGCGCACGTCGGCAGATCATTGCGATGGAGGCGAAGAAACTTCGTCATCCGGTCGTAGAGATCGGTACGTCCCGGCGCGGGAGGATCCCGGCGCCCCGACAGCAGATCCGATACGTACTCCTCCGACACCTGCGCCGCCTCGGCGAGCTCCCGCGGCGTGCGCTTCAGCTCCTTGAGCCGGCGGCGCAGCAGCTGCGAGACTTTGACGGGGCGTTTGAGGGCGATGGCTGCCGGCATGTCGGAAGGCTCCTGTCGGGAAGGCATACACAACAGCCCGCTCCCGCATCAGAGGGACGCGGCGACGGGCTGATGAAGGGACAATATCGCTAGGGCGAGGCCTAAATGGAAGCCTTCAGCCGATTTCCCACGCGATTCGGACGCTTTTATCGCGCCGGATCGCGACGGAAAAGAATGACGGATCCCACAGCGATGATGATGGCGAAGGCGAACCACTGAATGGCGTAGGAAAGGTGAGGACCGTCGGACAAATCGGGACCCGGCCAGCGATGCAGCCCGTTCGCCTCCGGCCGTTCCGGATGGAGCGAGTCCGACGCCTGCAGTTGCAGAATGAACGGCGCAAGCTGGTATGGAAACGAGTCGCGTAACGCTGCGGGATCGACATCTCCACGCCCCCGCGGGGCGTCGAAGGCGAGGCCGACGACGTCGGCCGAATCGGATTCGCGCCAAGGCGTCAGATCGATGTGGCGCGCATCGGGGGCCGCCACGAATCCGCGATCCACCAGCACCGCCTGCGACGGCGAGATGCGGAGCGGCGTGATCACGGCGACACCTGGCACTCCATCGAACGCCCGGCCGGCCCACCGGCGCTCCCGCGAATAATCGTAGATCCCTTTCGCCCGGAGCCGCATTCGCGGCACACCGGGCTCGTGCCCATTGGGGCTCACGGCGCCCGCGGGCTCCGGTGTCCCGGCGAGCACCGCAGCCACAATGGCATTGCGGGCACGGCGCTGGGCGAGCCGGTGCACCTGCCAGATGCCCAGGCGCGCGCAACCGGCTGCGATGCCCCAAGCCACGACGAGTCCGATCCAGTCGGCTCGCCGCCTCATTTGCGGCGACCGAGCAACGCGAGTTTGGCGGCGCGCGGCAGGCGCTTGATCGCCGCTTCGCGGGAGAGGGCGGCCGAGCGATCCCGATGCGGCTCGCGGTAGACCACGCGCACCGGGAGTCGGGAGCGCACGTACGCACTTCCCCGCCCCGCCCGGTGCGCGGCGAGGCGGCGCGGCAGGTCATTCGTGATGCCGGTGTAGAGGGATCCGTCACCGCAGCGGAGTATGTAGACCATCCAGCGCATCAGATCCGCGCGAGCGCCTGATCGAGGTCGGCGATGAGGTCGTCGGGGTGCTCGATACCCACCGACATACGGATCATCTTGTCGCTCATCCCGGCCGCGCGCTTGTCCGCGGCGCTCACGTCGGCGTGAGTCATCGAATACGGGTGCTCGGCCAGCGACTCGGTGCCGCCGAGGCTCACAGCCAATTTCACGAGACGGAGCGCGTCGAGGAATCGGAAGGCTTCGGCTTCGCCCCCCTTCACGTCGAACGAGACGATGGAGCCGGGGGCCAGACATTGTTTCGCAAAGATCGCGTGCTGGGGATCGGGGGGCGCGAGATGCCCGAGGTAGTACACGCGCTCGACCTTGGGATGGGCCTGGAGGAAGTCGGCGACGTAGCGCGCGTTCTTCATCGCGGAGGTCATGCGCAGCTTGAGGGTTTCGAGGCTGCGCATCAGGAGCCAGCTGGTCCACGGATCGGCCAGGGTGCCGAAGAAGGTGCGGAGCGCGCGCACCGGGTCGATGGCGGACTTCGCGCCCAGCGCCGCGCCCGCGATCAAATCGGAATGGCCGCCGATGTACTTGGTCGCGGAGTAGAGAACGATGTCGGCGCCGTGCTGGAGCGGCTGCTGCCAGAGCGGACCGAGAAAGGTGTTGTCGACGAGGAGGAGCGGCCGCCGGCCGTTGCGTTCACGGGACTTCGCGAACGCCGCGCAGGCGGCGAGATCCACGAGCGCATTGGTGGGGTTGGCGGGCGTCTCCACCAGTATCCCGGCGAGCGGGCCGGACTCCCCGGCCAGGCGCCGGGCCAGGTCGTCAGTCGTCGCGGAGCATGGAAATGCGATCGCCTTCACGCCGAATCCCGGCAGCAC
>DATLWH010000396.1:0-3097 GCA_035576505.1 Thermoanaerobaculia bacterium
CGCGCGCGCGTCGCCGAGCGAGATCATGAAGGCGAAGGTGGGGGCGGACGAGAACGTCTCCAGGTGGCCCCACCGTACGAGTGTTTCGTCCAGCTTCCACCAGGCGGTGCGCTGGTTGGCGGCATAGCTGACGATCCCGGCGGCACCGAGTTTCGCTACGGCGATGCGTTGCACGGCGTCCGCCTGCGATGCCGCCAGAACGATCTTTCCCTTCACGTCCTTACCGCTGTAATCGCCTTCGCTCGATCCCTGACCGACATCGATGAGGTCAGCCGTCACGTCGGCGCTGGAGCTGTCTTCGGCCAGCGTGATCGGCGCAGCCTCCCAGCTGGCCATGCGGGTGGTCTGGGTTCCGCTGCCGTCCAGCTCCCACAGCTCCGCGAAGTCGGCATCCCACGCCGGACGCGATCGCTGCGTTCCGTAGAAGATCGTTCCATCCGCCGGGAACTGCTCGATGTGGGCGTCGGCGTAGCCGTAGCTCTTCAGCGCGTCGATGACCTGCTCCGCGGCTTTGTGAAAGTCACGCGAGCCGCGCATCCGGTGTAACCGCGAGAATCCTTCCAGGTTTCGCTTAGCGGACTCGCCGGAGATCTCGTTCGCAAGAGCGGTTACCTGAGGATCGGAGATGAGCGGCAGAGAGCCGGCCACGAGCGGGACGGAAAGGGTGAGACCGAGTACGGTGATCGCAAGGCGCATGGCGGGAGTGTAGCGCCGGGCGAGGAGGTCAAGACGCCGTAACAATAGCCAATGAACCGCGTGCAACGCTCAAGATCGCCGCACGCAATTGAGGAAGAGCCGTTCGAAGGTTCGGTAATCGAGTATCAATCGAAACGATGACAACCACGCCGATGTCAAACGCCGCGATGTTCTGTTGATATTGAAGACGTTGATCGGCCGTGACCAGTACGTCGAAGAAAGCCGCCGAAGCACGACGCAGCAATTCACCGTTCTGGATTGAGGACCACCCCTGCTCTTGAACCGTGCGAATCTCAAACTCCGGCAGATCACGCCGAAGTTGCCGAGGCATGTCTTCGTCAAAAAGGACGCGTTTCACGCGATTTGAGAGAGTGCCGCGCGACCCGCTTCCTCAAGAAATGCGATCGCCTGGGCACGGGTAACGCTGGGATAGTTGTCGAGGAACTCTTCCAACGAATCGCCGCCCTCGAGATAGTCGAAAAGCGTCTGTGCCGGGACCCGAGTGCCGACGAAGACGGGTGTACCGCTGTGGATCTCTGGGTCGGAGTGAACGATCATTCTCAGGTCTGGCATATCGAAAACCGTCTCAGTAGGATACGGCCGCACTGTCCGAACCGCAACGGGGAAATCCGACCGCCCAGCCAGTAGCTACACGACGACGCCTCTGAACCGATCGCCGATCCAGGCCAGCCGGGCTTCTTCGTTGCGGGCGGAGTAGAGGTACTCCGACCACGCTTTCTGCTCGTGGATGACCGCGCCGAGCTCCCAGACGCAGAAGGCCGGCTTGTGGGCCATCCCCCTTGGAAAGAGCTGGAACGGACCGGGAGCCGCGGTGTCTTTCGAGTAAACCGTCTCCCATAGTTCATTCGTGTTGCGCCATGTGCAGACGATCAGAAAGAAAAACGACTCCCCGCACAAGTGAAAGATGACGAAGCCAAGGTCTCCGGAAATGTTCAACCGTCCGCCTTCGACTTCCGATCGCAGGAACTCGCGAGCCTCCCTCTTCACGGGTGCGCTGATCGCGGCATCTTCGCGCATGATGTCGTACCACTTGAGATGCGCCTCGGCGACGATCAGATCGTCGCTGGGGACGATGAGCTTCGGATAGTGCTCGTACGAGTCGGGGACGTTGAACGCGGATCCAGTCGACATAGATAGGAAGCATATCGCCGGCGCGCGAGGATGGGCGTGCCCTCGAGGCGCCGAGACGGCGCCTCGCCAGCCGGCGAGGACGCCAGCGCTCCGACGCAAGCGCCGATGTACGCTTATCTGTGTGATCGTCGAGGCTGTCAGCCGCTTCTTCGTAACGCACCACATCGCGCGCGGTCCGATCGTCGCCGCGCTTTCCGGCGGCGTCGACTCGACCGCGCTGCTCGTCGCGCTCGTGGAGATGGGAGAGATCGACTTCAGCGCCGCACACGTCAACCATCACTTGCGCGGCGCTGAGTCGGATGACGATGAGGCCTACGTCCGCGAGCTGTGCGCGCGCTACGACATTCCGTTGCGCGTTGCCGAGGGGCATCTCGATCCCGAGGCGGTCCGCGGGCGAGGCATCGAGGCGGCGGCGCGCGAGGTACGGCAGGTGCGGCTGCGGGAGATCGCGGGAACGGCGCTCATCGCCACGGCCCATCAGAAGAACGATCAGGCGGAGACGGTGCTGATGCGCCTCGTGTCCGGCGGCGGCATCGCGGCGCTTCGCGGGATCCATCCGGTCCGTGAGGATGGCGTGATCCGGCCGCTGCTCGAGGTCACGCGTGCGGAGATCGAGCGGTTTCTGGCCGAGCGCAACGTCACTCCCCGCTTCGATCGCTCGAATTCCGACCCGCGCTTCCTTCGCAATCGCATCCGCTCCCTGCTGCGCGCGTTCGACTCGGGCGTCATCGACAACCTCGCCGCCATCGCGGAACAGGCCAGGCAGCAGTGGCCGGTGCTGGAACAAGCCATCGATGCCGCCGAGGATGTTCTGGCCTCTGACGACGAGACGCGATTCCGGTCGATGCCGGAGGATGCCTGGCTCCGCCAGGCGCTGCTGCTCCGCCACATCCGCCGGCTCGATCCCCAGGCCCGCGACGTCTCCGCGGCGGACCTTACGCGGCTGGCGGCCGGGATCGACACCATCAAGCGGACCTCGATCACGAAGTCGCTCGAGCTGCTGCGCGAGGGAGTGGAGCTCGTTCTGCGCCGCCGAAGCGAAGATGAACAGGTTCCACTCTTCGAAGTCGACATCGACGCCGGTGATGAGGTCCACATCCCCGAAATCAAGGCGACGGTGCGCATCCGACCCAGCAACGCAGCAACCCAGCAACCCAGCAACCAACTCCTCCAGCTACCAGCGGGAGCCATCCCACGCTTCACAATCCGCAACCGCCGCGACGGCGACCGCTTCCGTCCCCTCGGCATG
>DATLWH010000397.1:0-3388 GCA_035576505.1 Thermoanaerobaculia bacterium
CATCATCGAGCTTGCCAGGCAGTACCAGGCCAGGGGCGTGGTCTTCTACGCCATCGATCCGAACGACGAGGCGCAGTACGCGGTCGAGTCGTTGGCGGAGATGAAAGCCCGCGCCACGGCGAACGGCTATCCCTTCCCGTATCTGAAGGATGGTGACAGCGCCATCGCTCGCGCCTACGGCGCCCGCGTCACGCCCCACGTCTACGTGATCGACGGCGGCGGCACGCTCCGCTACCGCGGCTACGTCGACGACAGCGCCCGCCCGGAGGAGCGCCGCACGACCGGCCTGAGCAACGCCCTGGACGATCTGCTGGCCGGCAAGACGGTGGCGAATCAGACGACCCGCGCGTTCGGCTGCACGATCAAGTGGAAGGCGTGAAGCGTGCTGCCGATGGAGAGCTGCCGTATCGGCGACTGGCTGGCCGGGGTAATGCGCTCGGAGGGTGGAGTGACAGAGTTGCGAGTCTGTCAATAGACTCCAGGAGGTCACGATTGGCCTTCGCGAGGTCACGATTGGCCTCCTCGATGTCACGTTTGGCCTCCAGGAGGTCACGATTGGCCTCCGCGAGGCCACGTTTGGCCTCCAGGAGGTCACGATTGGTCTCCACGAGGCCACGATTGGTCTCCACGAGGCCACGATTGGCCTCCGCGAGGCCACGCTTGGCATCCGCGAGGCCACGATTGGCCTCCGCGAGGCCACGTTTGGCCTCCGCGAGGCCACGTTTGGCCTCCACGAGGTCACGATTGGTCTCCGCGAGGCCACGATTGGCCTCCACGAGGTCACGATTAGCCTCCGCGAGGCCACGTTTGGTCTCCGAGAGGTCACGATTGGCATCCGCGAGGCCACGTTTGGCCTCCTCGAGGCTGTGAATACTCCCAACAGTGGGCGGAGCCCTTGGCAACCGACGCTGCCGGCCGTGCCGGCTCCGCACTAGAATCGCCGCCGTGAACGACAACCAGCCTCTCTCCGCCGACGAGCTCCGCCGCATGAACGCGTACTGGCGCGCGGCGAACTATCTGTCGGTCGGTCAGATCTATCTGCTCGACAACCCTCTGCTCCGCGAACCGCTGACGATCGAGCACACGAAGCCTCGTCTTCTCGGGCACTGGGGGACGACGCCGGGCCTCAACTTCATCTACGTTCACCTCAACCGCATCATCAAGGCGCGCGACGTGAGCATGATCTACATCGCCGGCCCGGGCCACGGCGGGCCGGGTCTGGTGGCGAACACCTACCTGGAAGGGACGTACAGCGAGGTCTACCCGCACATCTCTGCCGATGCCGAGGGGATGCGGAAGCTCTTCAAGCAATTCTCGTTTCCGGGCGGCATCCCCAGCCATGTGGCGCCGGAGACTCCGGGGTCGATTCACGAGGGGGGCGAGCTCGGATACTCGCTCCTGCACGCGAACGGCGCGGTCTTCGACAACCCCGACCTGGTCGCGGCCTGCGTCATCGGAGACGGCGAGGCGGAGACCGGCCCGCTCGCGGCGAGCTGGCACTCCAACAAGTTCCTCAATCCGGTCACCGACGGGGCGGTGTTGCCGATCCTGCACCTGAACGGCTACAAGATCGCCAATCCCACCGTGCTGGCGCGCATCAGCCGCGGCGAGCTGCGCGACCTGCTGGCCGGGTATGGATACAAGCCCCATTTCGTGGAAGGCGATGACCCCGAGGCCATGCATCAGTTGATGGCCGGGACGCTGGACATCGTGTTCGACGAGATCTCCGACATCCAGAAGACGTCGCGGCGGAACGGTTTCTCGGCGCGGCCGGCCTGGCCGATGATCGTCCTCCGCTCGCCGAAGGGATGGACCGGGCCGAAAGAGGTCGACGGCAAGCAGACGGAAGGTTCGTGGCGATCGCACCAGGTGCCGATCACCGATCTGGCCAGCAAACCGGCGCACGTCAAATTGCTCGCGGACTGGATGAAGAGCTACCAGCCCGAGGAGCTCTTCGATGAGAAAGGGACATTCCGGACGGAGCTCGCGGAGCTGGCCCCGGCGGGCGAGAGGCGCATGGGAGCGAATCCGCACGCGAACGGCGGCCTGCTGCTGCGCGATCTGCGCATGCCTGATTTCCGCGGCTACGCCATCGAGGTAAAGAGCCCGGGAACGGAACTGGCGGAAGCGACGCGGGTAGCGGGCGGCTTTCTGCGCGACGTCATCAAAGAAAACCCTCGGAACTTCCGCATCGTCGGACCGGACGAGACGAGCTCGAACCGGCTGGATGCCGTCTTCGAGGCCACCGGCCGCGTCTTCACCGGAACGATTCTGCCGACGGACGAGCACATCACACCCGACGGCCGGGTGATGGAGGTTCTCTCCGAGCACATGTGCCAGGGATGGCTGGAAGGCTATCTGCTCACCGGGCGGCACGGCCTTTTCTCCTGCTACGAAGCCTTCATCCACATCATCGACTCGATGTTCAACCAGCACGCGAAGTGGTTGAAGACCATGCGCCACATCCCCTGGCGCCGTCCCATCGCCTCGCTCAACTACCTTCTGACGTCGCACGTCTGGAGGCAGGACCACAACGGATTCAGCCATCAGGACCCGGGCTTCATCGATCACGTCGTCAACAAGAAGGCCGAAGTCGTGCGCGTCTATCTGCCGCCGGATACGAACAGCCTTCTCTCGGTGGTCGACCACTGCCTGCGCAGTCACGGCTACGTCAATGTGATCATCGCCGGCAAACAACCGGCGCTGCAGTACCTCGACATCGACGCCGCGACGAAGCATTGCAGCGCCGGCATCGGGATGTGGGACTGGGCCAGCAACGATCAGGACTCCGAGCCCGACGTCGTGATGGCCTGCGCCGGCGACGTGCCGACGCTGGAGACGCTGGCGGCCGTCTCCATCCTGCGCGAGCGCATCCCCGACCTGAAGATCCGCGTCGTCAACGTGGTCGACCTCATGACTCTGCAGCCGCCCTCGGAACATCCGCACGGCTTGTCCGACAGAGACTTCGATTCGCTCTTCACGGCCGGCAAGCCGGTCATCTTCGCCTTTCATGGTTACCCATGGCTCATTCACCGTCTCACCTACCGGCGGACGAACCACGACGGTCTGCACGTGCGCGGGTACAAGGAGAATGGGACGACGACGACGCCATTCGACATGACTGTGCTGAACGATCTCGACCGGTTCCATCTCGTCATCGACGTCATCGACCGGGTGCCCGGACTGGCGTCGCGTTACGCGCACGTGAAACAGGACATGCACAACATGCTCGTCGAGCACCGGCAGTACATCTGCGAGCACGGAGACGATATGCCTGTAGTTCGGGACTGGAAGTGGACGGTTGGGAGTCGGGGGTCGGGAGTCGGGGGTCGGGGGTCGGAGCTGTGACGGCGGCTTCCGGCGACGGACGACAACGGGGGTCGGGCGT
>DATLWH010000398.1:0-4598 GCA_035576505.1 Thermoanaerobaculia bacterium
AGAACGAAATGACAACGCAAACCATCAACATCGACTCCCGCAACCTCAGCGACCTCTGGCTCCTCACGAATGGCGGCTTCGACCCCGTGCGCGGCTTTCACGATTTCGACGACGCGCGCTCGATCGTGGAGCGGCTGGAGACCGTGGACGGCACGACATGGCCGATCCCGATCCTGCTGCAGCTCGAGGCGCCGCGCGCGGCGAAGCTGGAGATCGGCTCCGTGGCCACCCTTCGGCACGGCGGGCGCGACGTCGGCACCATCCGCATCGACAATCGCTATCGCATTCCGCTCCGGGATTGGGCCCGGAAGATCTACAAAACGGACGAACCCGCGCATCCTGGAGTCGAGGCCTTCTATCGCGGCGGAGAAATCGCCGTGGCCGGTCCGGTGGAGTGGTTGGCCGAGGTGCCGGCGCATGAGCTTGGATTGACCGGCCTGACCCCGGCGCAGACGCGCGAGGCCATCGCTCTGCGCGGCTGGAAGTCTGTGGTCGCTTTCCAGACCCGCAATCCCATCCACCGCGCCCATGAGTACATCCTCCGCACGGCTCTGGAGATGATCGACGGGCTGCTGCTCCATCCACTGGTCGGTGACACGCGCGGCGAGGATGTTCCGGCGGAGGTGCGGTTGCGCTGCTACGACGCCCTGATCGATCACTATCTCCCGCGGGAGCGAGTTCTCTTCACGACGTTCCACGGCTGGATGCGTTACGGCGGTCCGCGCGAGGCGGTGCTGCACGCGATCGTGCGCCGCAACTTCGGCGCGACACACTTTCTGGTCGGCCGCGATCACGCCGGCGTCGACGGCTACTACGGCCCATACGACGCTCAGGAGCTGTTGCGATCGATCGGCGTCGAGCGGCTGGGGATCACGCCGCTCTACTTCGACAACATCTTCCACTGCACGAAATGCGGCTCGATGGCCTCGTCGCGCACATGCGCGCACGAGCCGGAAAGCCGGCTGTCCCTGAGCGGCACGGAGGTGCGCCGCCGGTTGCACGACGGCGAGCCGCTGCCTGCCGAGATCACGCGCCCTGAAGTGGCGGCCGTTCTGCGCGAGGCATTCGCCCGGCCGGAGGTGCTCCGTGCTTGAAGCCATCATCGGACTCATCGGCGGCGTGCTGATCGGCTCCACGGGAGCCGGAACCGGCTCGCTGCTCACGCCCCTCCTGATCCTGGCCGGATACCGGCCGGCGTTGGCCATCGGCACAGGCATGGGGAGCCTCTTCGTCTCCAAGCTGGTCGGCTCCGTCGCCCATCGGCGGCTCGGACACTGGCCGGGCCGGACGGGGTGGTACGTCCTGGCCGGCGGGGTGGTCGGGGTGGTGTTGGCGTGGACCATCGCCTCGCACTGGGTTCCATCGGGAGGGGACACGACAATGCGCAGGCTGGTCGGGGCGACGCTGCTGATCGCCAGCGCCGCGGCGACGTTTGCCAGCAAGCGGCAAAAGGCTGACGAAAACGACGCCTCTCTCCCATCGAAATCGCTCCCCACGCCGCGCCCGTGGCTCCTGCTCGCCGTCGGTATTCTGGTTGCGGCTGTGGTCTCGCTCACGTCGGCCGGTTCCGGCAGTCTTCTCGTCACATTCCTGCTCCTGGCAACGAGCTGGCGTGTTCCGCAGCTCGCCGCCATGAGCAACATCTTCGGCTCCTTCGTCGGCGCGCTCACGCTGGGGCTGCACTGGAAACCCCAGGATTTCGATCCGCATCTGTTCGGCCTGGTGATGTTCGGCGTGATCCCGGGCGTCCTCGCGGGCGTCCTTCTCTCCCGCTGGATCTCGCGGCAGTGGCTGGTATGGGGTGTCTACACCCTCAGCATCTTCCTCGGCGTCGCGTTGCTCGCCTGAAAGAAAGGAAAAACAACATGAGTGAACTGGCAACTGCGGAACGCATCGACACAAGCAACCTCCCCGACGCTGAAGACTGGACAGCCAAAGAGGTGATCGCCTGGGGGATCTCGGAGTTCGGCGGAGAGCTGGCAATCGCCTCGAGCTTCGGGGCCGAGGATGTGGTCCTGATCGACATCGCGGCGAACGTCACCCCGGACTTGCGCATCTTCACACTCGACACCGACTTCCTCTTTCCCGAGACGTATTCGCTCATCGAGCGCATCGAGCAGCGCTACGGGATCACGGTGGAACGGGCCCGCGCGGAGCACACACCGGAGGAGCAGGCGCGTGAGCTGGGGGAGGCGCTCTGGACACGCCAGCCGGACGTCTGCTGCAACCTCCGGAAGGTCGAGCCGCTGACCAGGAAGCTGGCCGGGCTGCGAGCGTGGATCACCGGCATCCGCCGTGATCAGTCGCCGGCGCGTGCCAATGCCCGCAAGATCGAATGGGACGAGCGTTTCGGACTGGTGAAGCTCAACCCTCTGGCCGACTGGAACTGGGATGAGCTCTGGCGCCACATCAAAGCGCACGGCGTCGATTACAACCCGCTGCACGACGCCAACTACCCGAGCATCGGCTGCACGCACTGCACGCGTTGCGTCCTCCCGGGCGAAGACCCACGCGCCGGCCGCTGGTCAGGGACGGCCAAGACCGAATGCGGATTGCATGTCAAGAGTTGACCGCTCGATTGACTTGGCGCCGTACGCGGGCATAATGCCGCCTCACGTGAACACGACGCCCCGCGTTGCCGTGCGATTTACCCGCTTCCTGATCGGAGCGGCGGTGGCGTCTTAGCGTAACGTAGCAATCGAGGCATTCCCACCCGACCCGCTCCTCAACCGAGGAGCGGGTTTTTCATTTTCCGGAGGTAACGATGATCGCGGAGCAACTGACGGTGGCATTCCAGGGAGAGCATGGGGCATTCAGCGAGAGCGCGGCACGACGAATCCTCGGGTCCGAGGTGAGCGTCCGTCCGTGTGTGACGTTCGATGACATGTTCGGCGCGGTCCGATCCGGGGAGGCCGATTGTTGCGTCGCTCCGATCGAGAACAGTCTGGCCGGCTCGATTCACCGCAACTACGACCTCATGATCGAGTCGGGTCTCAGCATCTGCGGCGAGACCAACGTAAAGATCGTTCACAACGTGATTGCGGCACCCACGGTGACCTTGAATCAGATCCGGCGTGTTTACTCGCACCCCGTTGCGCTCGCGCAATGCCTGCGATTCTTCCGCGCCAATCCCGGCATCGAGGCCATTCCTACCCACGACACAGCCGGAGCGGTGCGCGATGTGATGGAGCGGCAGCAGCCTGACGAAGCGGCCATTGCCTCGGCAAGAGCCGCGGAGATCTACGGCGGGGCAATCGTGGCCAGGTCCGTGGAAGACCACCAACAGAATTTCACCCGCTTCCTGCTGCTTGCGCCGGCCTCCGGCGCATCCGAAGTGCGCCCGATCGAGTCGGCCAGGCGTTGGAAGACGTCGCTCCTGTTGCATCTCAAGGACAAGCCCGGAGCGTTATTCCGTGCCCTCGGCGCCTTCGCCTTGTTCGACATCGATCTGTCGAAGATCGAGTCGCGGCCCATCGAAGGGCGTCCCTGGGAATACGCGTTCTACATCGACGTGATCGGCCGCCGCTCCGAGGCTCCGCTCGAACGGGCCATCAGCAACCTCGAGCAGATGGCCGACCGGATCCGCGTGCTCGGGTCGTATCCGACGCGGTGGTGAGCATGCGAATACGGGAAGTTCTCTTCGTATCTCCGCGTGGGTAAACTCTCATCATGCAAAGCAAAGCGACGACCGTTCCTGAGTATCTCGCCTCGTTGCCGGCCGACAGACGCACAGCGATTGAGACCGTCCGCGCGGTCATCCTCGCGAACCTCGACGAGGATTACGACGAAGGGATGGCCTACGGGATGATCGGATACCACGTCCCGCATCGGATCTTTCCGCCGGGGTACCACGTCGATCCGAAGCAGGGGCTCCCGTTTGCGGCGCTGGCGTCGCAGAAGAACTACATGTCGGTCTACCTGATGGGGCTGTACCCGGGGAGCGACGGCGCACGCTGGTTTTACGAGGCGTGGGCGAAGAGTGGGAAGAAGAAGCTGGATATGGGGAAGTCGTGTATCCGCTTCAAGAAGGTCGATGACCTGGCGCTCGACGTCCTCGGCGAGGCCATTCGACGCATGCCGGCGAAGACGTACATCGAGCTTTACAGGAAATCGCGCGATCGCGGTTAGACCGGGGCTGGAACCCTGTCCGGGATTAAGACCGAGCGCCCTTCGCGGCGCCAGATCATGGCGCTGATCCACCAGCGGCCGTCGCGCTCGAAGAGCTGGATGCTGTTCACGCCCCGATTGAGCGGGGCGCCGTGGCGTGTCTGGCGTGTCTCGTAGGCGCTGAGAACGTGGGCGACCTCACCGAAGCGGTGCGTCTCGCGCCACAGCTCTCCCTCCCAGAAGCTGGGCAGGACGCCGGAGTCGATCATCGATTCGAAATTCGCCTGGAATGACTCCACGTCGAACTCGAAGACGCCCTCGTCGTTGACCCGGACCATCCGGGCGCCCGGGGCGAAAATCTCCTGCTGCGGGCTCCAATCCGGCCGCGTGCCGGGCTCGAAGCAGATGGTCTCGTACATCGTTGCAATGACGGAATCGATGCTCATAGATGGATCAATGATAACGCCGCGCCTCGCTCACCCGATTCAGCG
>DATLWH010000399.1:0-9908 GCA_035576505.1 Thermoanaerobaculia bacterium
CGACCGCGCCTCCAGGCTGCCGGCCGCAGACCCGCTGGCCAAACGCCTGCACACCGCCTCCTCCGACGTCGACACGCTCCGCCGCAAGATCGTGGCCACGAAGGAAGGCGGCATGATCACCGGCGAGGAACGCCTCCGCGAAAACCTGACGGACCTCTACGGCAACGTGAACTTCTACGAAGGCCCCCCGTCGCAGACCGAAGTCGAGCGCACCGACGCCCTCAGCCACGAGCTCGCCGACGTCGTCCACGACTTCGATGGCTGGTCAGCCAAGGAGCTGCCGTCGATCAACGCCGCTCTGGCCAACAAGAAGCTCGACCCGATCGAGCCGCTGACCCGTGCCAAGTGGGACGCCGCCAACGGCGGCACCCCCGGCGCCTCGGCGCCGAGGGAAGAGAGGATGGATCGGTTCGAGAGGGATTAGTTGATCGGTTGGGAGCACCGCCGGAAGCGGCGGTGCTCCTCTCGCCGATGCCCTGTAGGCAAGGCCGGTCTCCGGAGGCTCGGAGCCAGCCCGGAGAGGCTTTAAGCCACACCCCTGTGTCTCTGGATCACACCCCTGTGTCCCTGAGCCACACCCCTGTGTCCCTGGATCACACCCCTGTGTCCCTGAGCCACACCCCTGTGTCCCTGAATCACACCCCTGTGTCCCTAAGCCACTCCCGTCTGGTTTTCAGACACCCTCACGAGGCTGAGAGCCTGGCCGAGGAGGCAACTTACGCTACGGGGAGCTGCCGTCCTACGTACAATCGCGCCCCATGCTGAACCGACGCGATTTCGCCCGCCTCTCCGTCACCGCCGCCGCCGTCGCCGCCACCTCCCCCCGCATCGCCGCCGCCGCGCCGCGCCCGACCGTCATCAAACCGAAGCGCCTCGCCCCCGGCGACACCGTCGGCCTGGTCCTCCCCGCCAGCGCCGCCTTCGAGGCGGACGAGATCCAGTTCGCCAATGAACAGATGGAAGCCATCGGCTTCAAAGTGATCATCGGCCCGCACGCCTTCGACAAATGGGGCTACTTCGCCGGCCGCGACCGCGACCGAGCCGACGATATCAACCGCATGTTCGCCGACGACACCGTCTCCGGCGTGGTCTGCTACACCGGCGGCTGGGGCTCCCCCCGCGTCCTCCCCTACCTCGACTACGACCTCATCAAACGCAAACCGAAGGTCCTGATCGGCTACAGCGACATCACCGCCCTTCTGAACGCCGTGCACAAGAAGACCGGCCTGATCACCTTCCACGGCCCCGTCGGCGGATCGACCTTTGATCCCTGGACCCTCGAAAACTTCCGCCGCGTAGTCATGACCCCCGACCCCGCCGGCGTCCTCCCGACCCCGTCGAAGAAGCCGAACGAGCTGGTCGACCGCACCAACCGCATCCTGAAACTGACCAAAGGCACCGCCACCGGCCGACTCATCGGCGGCAACCTGACCATGATCGCCTCGTTAATGGGCACCCCGTTTCAACCCGACACGACGAACGCGATCTTCTTCCTGGAGGACGTCCACGAAGAGCCCTACCGCATCGACCGCATGCTCACCACCCTCTCCCTCGGCGGCATGTTCGACAAAGTAGCCGGCATCCTCTTCGGCCGCTGCAGCGACTGCGGGGTAAAGGGGCCCGGCTTCAGCCTGGAAGAGATCCTCCGCGATAGGTTTGCTGCCTTACCCGTCCCCGTCCTCTCCGGCCTCTCCTTCGGCCACATCGAGCAGAAGCTGGTCCTCCCAATCGGCGCCCGCGCCACGCTCGACGCGGATGCGGGGGTGGTGCGTGTGGAGGAGGGAGGGGTGGGGTAGGGGAACGAGATCTTGCTCCCGTTGGAGACTTAGAAATCTCATCCGCAAGCGCAATCAACAAGCATCGCCGGTGAGGTTCGATGTCATCGTCCTTGGCTTACCATCGCATAATGATTATTGGGCGTCTGCGTCTACGCGGGCCATCGGGCGCACTGTGCAAGGTGTTGTGATAGCATGCCCGCCATCCGGCACAATCGATGAGGGAACTAATACTTCACCCGCCCGAACAATGCTCGAACTGCGGCGACAGTGCTCTTCACCATACAGGTTATACAGGATATACACGTTGGTGGTTGAGCAAGAAGAGCCTGTGTAGTCGCTGTCTGAACATCCATGCGGCACGGTCCCAGATTCGGGGTTTCGCCGTCGGAATTGTCTCCGCGATTGTCGCGATCGTGACTCTGCTTCTACTCTACGTACAGGTATTTCTTCGACCTACGTTACCTCCGCTGACACCGCAAATTGCCGCGCCAACGCTGACCCAAGGGGCGACGCCGGTTGGCGCGCAGGGCAGTAACGTCGTGCCAGTTACCACAATACCGCCACAAACATCGGCGATTCTGACGGGCAGTCCGCGACCCTACCAATACCCTTCCGAGCAGAGTACAACTATCGCGCCCGCCGATCCATCCGCTCATCCCAACACCCAGACTTCGTCCGCTGTACAGCCGCGCCGGGGCAATCAAGGTGCGCGCACCACACAAGTTGGCACACCGCGTAGTAACGCCGTGTCAGCTATTCCCATGCCGCCACAGGCGCCAATGGTATTGCCCGGCAACGATCGGCCCGACGGGCACCCACCTTCGCCTGCGCAAAGCTCAACCATCGGCACCACCGAACCACCCGCTCAGGTGAACGCCCCTCACACGAACGTAACGCCGGCGAAGCCAGAGCAGAGTACGACATCTCAAGCGCCCCCCTTCTCCGCCACTGTTTACGTTGTCGCAAAAGACGTGAAGGGCATCCCTCGGCACGCCCAACCAATTGGCACCCTAACGGCCCTGCCCGCTCCTGAAACTCAGCGCTCGTATATGTCAAACCGTTGCGTTGTCTTAGCCGTCACAATTAACGAGTTGGGCAAAGCCCAGGTTTCAGTAGTCGACCGTGGAGGCATCGCCGAATTGTATGTACAACGTGCGGTCAGGGACGTCAGCCGTCCCTGGACACCCGCGCGAGATGGATCTGGAAATGAAACAGCAGACAACCGGGTCGTGCGATATTGCTGGTAGCGCTCAAAGCTGCGGCAACACCGCCGATTCGGCACCTACTTGTTGCTCGGTTCGAACGTCCTGCAATCTTGCTCACGCGGTACACGATGGTACGGCGGGATCGAACCTCTGCTCAAAAGCACGCGGTCTATATAACATTGCATTCGATTGACGAATGGCCCTCATCAAAACTGATCTCTAGAAGGCTCCGTCCGGGCGGGGTTTCAAATCGAGCAGCCTCTGTGGGATTTCAGTGCCGAACCGATAGTTTGACGCTTCATCGCCGCACCGATCGAGAACAGCACGCCAGAATACCTTGAGAGAGCTGACCGGAGGTCGAGGTACATTCTGTTTGGCGGTCGGCACTGTCGGGAGTATTGCCGTGACGCTCGCGCCATTCAGGTGCAACAGTGGCGCATGTGGTAAGGACTGCGCTCTGTGAATCTCGCTTACGATTGAAGTCTTCTCTAGTTGCAGTACACCACCCAGGATGGACTCCTTGCAATCCTCCAGCATGTCGCTGACTATAATGATCTCGGCGTCGGTGCCTGCATCAGCCAGAACCTCGTCAGCCTTTTGCAGAGCGCCTGAAACGCAGGTGAGCTTCCGGCCAGTCACTGGCCCGTTGAACATCGCGGATAGTTTTGAGGCGACAGTGCTGCGCCATAACGCATGCTGTTGATCAGCGGCGACCGCATCACTGGTGCTCTGTACTTCGCCTATCTCGCCCATGAAAAGCGCTCCCGCGCGCTGAACGTCTTCCATTAGAGGAAACACGTAGAGTCGCGACTTGGGGGGAACGAGATCAATGACTAGTTTCACATCGCGAATCACCGACGCCTGCTCCTCAGCGTTCAGGCTCTGCGTTACGTCAGCAAAAATTACAAATGTACGGAGCCGGTGTTGCGCCTGGGCCTTTTTCGCAGCGGCCGTCGGGTCAGGCATTCTAGTTGCTCGCGGCTCGGCCCTTCCTCCGCAGGCCGCAATGAGCACGGCAGCAATCAAATAGCGACCCTTCACTCAGCAGCCTCCGTTCGTGAGCGATCGTTTTCCACGACTCTGCGCTGTGCTATGGCGAGCCAACGGCCGATCGCAAACTCCACACGCTCGTGGAAACGCCGGCCGTTGTGAATGGTTTCCGGAACGAGAAACCCTCGCATAAAACCATCCTCGTACAGGCCGAGCGCAGCATCGACCGTCGGCGCAATTGAGGCAGTGCGGACGGCTTCTAGTTCCGCAGCCCTGCTCCTGACAGTTGCCGCAGCGTCCTGCTCGTACCAGACTGCATCGTCGAGCGCCTTTCGGACACGCCGACGGACTCTGGCCAGGGCGCCGCGTGACCATGCGTTCTGCAAGCGGGACCATCCAGCCGAGGCACAGATGCCGCCGATAATCGGCAGCGTGAGCGTAAGTAGCACGAAGGAGATGCTTGCCCCTCGCTGCATCTGCTGATTAAGGGCATCGACATCAGTGGGAGCCGTACTGCTGAGCGCCGCCCGGCGCTGCGCCTCGTGAAGTGACTTGACACCCGCCCGTAGCTGCGCCAAGTAGTACAGATTCCATGTCACGAGGGCGGTCACGCAGATAACCAGCGCGATGGACACGAACTTGAAGGCAGGGTGACTGCGGAACCGAGGCTTGAAGAAGAAGTCTGCAACGAATTTGAAGAAGAGACCCAGAGCGGCAATGCCGATTGCGAACGCAAGCGGCTCCCACAACGTCGTCCAATTCGCACGTATCAACGACAAGTCTGAGAGCACGCTGTAGTTCGTCCGAATGTCGAGCCCGTCCGCAGCCAAAAGCGACAGCGGAAGATCGGCAATCCAGAGGATCAGCGCGACGAAGCAGTAGACAAGCCCCAGCGGCCAGGAGTAGTGACTCGGATTCTCAATTCGGTGCTGCTCAGTTTCGTTGAAGGCAGTCTCAATAGGACCGGTATCCCCCCGAGCTCGCGAGGCCCGATCTTGCAATGTCGCATGCTCCGCGCTTGCGATCTCAAGCTTCTGTTGGAGCTCAACGACGAGCGCATCACGCCGGCGAGCGGCGACGAGTTCAAGGATCTTGCGCTGGTTTGCGGACTTCGCGCCGACTCGTCCGTCCGTCCAACCTTTTCGATACTCGGGGTCGTCATAGCTTGTAGGAAGTGGTTCTCCGTGGCTGTTGTCGGACCGTTCACGATTATCAAGCTTGAACGCCGGCCAATGCACGGACGTTGTAGGCGCAGCACCACTAGGCTCTGGCATCTGATTCTCCTGATTCGAGAAGCAACGGTGGTTCTGGAGAGTGTGGTCCGGAGCCGTTTCCATTCCCAGCGGCGGCGTCGAATGGCCCACGCAGCCGCATGGCGGCAAGGATCGCGGCGTTCACAGCCAGCGTGAATTCGTCCATCTCCTTGCGCGCGAAGGCACCCAGCTCAGAGCAGTAAGATAGAAGACGAACGTGTTGCCCTGTTGCCGTAGCGAGGCGATCCTGAAGTCCTTCAATCGCCTCGACCGAGGTCAGCTCCTCTTTCTTCCGGATCGCGGCTCTAGCCTCTTCGCGAATCACCTCCAACTCCGCTCTCCTCCTCGTCACCGATCGAAGCTGATCGACCAACTCCGGCGCAATTGCCGAGTCAAGGTCATCGAACGACACTTCGAGTCTATCTTCACGCTTCCCGGCAACCGATAGGATCGACGACCACCAGTGACGTTCGGTTCCGTTGATTCCGCTCGAAGACGACGCCGCGGAAGACCCCTGCTTAGTCGGCAGGCGATACTTGCGGCGAAGGCGTTCCAATCGTAGGGCGTCGCGCGCGTACTCATGTTGAATGTTTATTTGCTGATTAACCAACTTCGCCGATAACGCGCGAGGTTGGGGAGGTGACACGAGCACGCGAATCTCCTTCTCAATTCCCTGCAAGCGGCCATAGGCCTTGTCGGCGTCTTTGTAGATGCCGTGATAAACCAATCCGTACGCCAGCGAGAGGGAGCTGAGAAGCATGAACAGCGTCCAGCCACCCCACCGGAGACGATCGGCCGTTGGAAGTGAAACAGCGACCGCGACGGCGATAATCATTGCCAAAGGTGCAACAACGAACTCCCATGCACGTCTAACGGTGTTCACAACGCCAGCTTCTCGCGGCTCGATGATGCGGATGGCGTACATCATCAGGACCGCCGTAGCGAGAAGAGCTATCGCGCTGCCAATGACGGCATTTGTAATGGTCGGCAGAAGGCTTTGCAGCTCTTTTGGTGCTGAAACCGACCCGGCCGAGGCAACGAACGCGACCAGCATGCACCCGGCAAAGACATAGGGCAGCGAAGCAAGCAGGCGAACGTACGAACGGCGCGTGATGCCTCCGCCTCCGAGTTGGATCGTGACACCGTTGGACAGATCCTGCTCCGGCCAGTTGTCATCGAAACGACTGACCAATTTGTCTACCAACAAAACGCTCCCCAGGAGCAGTAACAGGCAGACTCCGAAGAAGGCGACCAGCACAAAGAACCGAACGAAGCTCGGCCCCGGGATTTCCCTGCCAAAGGTGCCGGCAACGATCAGGACCCAATCGAGCGAGAACTTACTTCCTTCGAGAAGCATCGCCAGGACAGCGCCCGTGGCTGGAACCGTGGCGTAACCGAGCCACGCCAGAAAACCGGCAACCGTCTTGGTGATCATCCGATCATTAAGCTTTGAAGCCCTGGTGGCGGTTGCTTCGACGACCAACCGGCCACGCTCCTGGATGCTGCTGAGTACTTCCACGCGACGTTGCCGGTCCCCAGCCGTTCCTTCCCAGCTCGCTTTTTGACGCTCGTACTCTTTCAGGGTGACAGCCTGAAGATCGTCAATCGCCTTCTGGCGATCAATGTCGAGCTTTGCCGCTTCGTCAGCGATACGTCTCTCGATCTCGGCAGCTCGCTTGATTCGAATCTCGCGAGTGATTCGTTCGGCCTCGTCTGTAAGTTCGCCGATATCGGTTCGCAGTCGTGCCTGTTCTTCCCGATCTCTAGCAAGTTCCCCCCGCAGTTCGATGCGACTTCGAATCCGACCATCGAGGAGTGTCATCGATGAAGCAAGAACCGCACGATCGCCCTCGCCGTGGCTCGCAATGGCCGCAGCTTGATCGGCGCCGATCTTGGCCAGTATGCCCCTCGGGATCCCAGCGTCACCGTCGCACAAGACCAGGAGCGTCGTTTGGTGCAGGAACTCGTCGCGAGAGTCCCCGGAAAGGACTGGCAGTGCCTTGGGTAGAATTACAGATACATCATTCTCGTTGCCGAGAACGCCATCCAGACTCATCGGCCCCCCTAGCTCTGTGGGAAGACGATCCGTGGACCCACGACCGTCTGTAGTAGGGAGTGACAGAAAGAGACAATTCCCTACCCTTTGCGCAAAAAAAAGAGTCTTCCCCCTCTCCCGGCTTCGTCTCCGCTCCGGCCATCGCGCGTACCACCGATCCACCTACGACTGGGCGGCAGTCAGGGTCGCGAAGCGTTGCTGCAGACGGGTGGCGCCGGCGCGATGATGGGGCCATAGGGGGTGCGGCCGGCCGACAACCGTTCCGCTGGGAGAGGAAGTAGACGACGGGTCACACTACCCGAACGGCCTCGCTCAGAATCCGCTCACGTAGCCGCGGCTTGATGTTGCTCTTGCTGCCAAGATCGACACGACGACCGAAGAGCGTTTCGAGGAGGCGCTTGGTATCGATGTAGTTGTCGAATGTCTTCTCATCGAACTCGACGAGGAAATCGATATCGCTGGCGTCAGTTGCGTCGCCGCGGACGAACGATCCGAAGAGGGCGAGCTCTCGAACGCTCAGCTCGCGGAGGCGAGCCTCATTTGCGCGAATCGTGGTCAGGATGTCGTCGCGGGTCATGCTTTGTTATGGTACCTCGTCACGCGGAGGCGCGGAGGCGCGGAGACGCGGAGAGGGAGGGATATGAGTCTCCCTATTCATCCGGCCAACTTCCCCTCCAACTCCGCCCACCTTGCGTACAGCCGATCGACCTCCGCTTGCGCGGAGGCCACCTCGGCGAAGCGTTGCTGGAGGGTGGCGGCATCCGCGGCGATGGAGGGGTCGTGGGCGGCGGTGGTGGCGGCGGCCAGGCGTTCCTCGGCGGCGTGGACGGTGGCCTCCATCGAATCCCATTCGCGTTGCTCTTTGTAGGAGAGGCGTTTGGAGCGCGGTTTGGGAGGGGGCGGGGCGGCGTCGCGGGCGGCGGCGCGGGGGCGGTTGGATTCCCATTGGGCGTAGTCGGCGAAGTATTCGGCTCCGCCGAGACCGTCGAGGGCGAGGATGGAGGTGGAGACGCGGTCGATGAGGTAGCGGTCGTGGGTGACCAGGACCAGGGCGCCGGGGAAGTCCAGGAGGGAGTCTTCCAGGACTTCCAGGGTGGAGATGTCGAGATCGTTTGTCGGCTCGTCGAGGACGAGGAGGTCGGCGGGTTGGAGCATGAGGCGGGCCAGGACGATGCGGGCTTTTTCGCCGCCGGAGAGGCGGGAGACGGAGGTTTCGAGTTGTTCGGGGCGGAAGAGGAAGCGTTTGGCCCAGGAGGCGACGTGCAGGGTGCGGTCGCGGTAGACGACCTGGTCGCCTTCCGGGGCCAACGCGCGTTTCAACGTCAGGGTGGGGTCGAGGCTCTCGCGGTTCTGTTCGAAGTAGACGACGCGGAGTTTGTCGGCTTTTTCGATGGTGCCTTTGTCGGGAGCGAGCTCGCCGGTGATGGTGCGGAGCAGGGTGGTCTTGCCGGAGCCGTTGGGGCCGAGGATGCCGAGGCGGGTGCCGGGGGTGAGGAGGATGTCGAGATCGTCGACGAGGAGCTTGCCGCCCATCTGTTTGCGGAGGCCGCGGACGAGCCAGAGACGCTTGGTCCTGCGCTCGGAGGCGGTGAAGTCGATCTTCGCAGTGCTTGTGGCGCTGCGCGAGCGCGATTCGACGAGCTCGCCGATCAGCCCCTCGGCGTTCTGGATGCGCGCTTTGGCCTTGGTGGTGCGCGCTTTCGGGCCGCGGCGGAGCCATTCCACTTCGCGGCGGACGAGGTTGGCCAGCGTCTCCTGGTAGGCGGCTTCGTTGCGCAGGAGCTCGTCGCGGCGTTCCAGGAAATCAGAATAGTGGCCGTTGACCTGGAGCAAGCCGTCGGGATAGATGCGGTTCAGCTCCAGCATCCGGCGGGCGGTGTTCTCGAGGAAGTAGCGGTCGTGGCTGACGACGACGAAGGCCTTCGGTTCGCTTTTCAATAATGCTTCCAGCCAGAGGATGGCTTCGACGTCGAGGTGGTTGGTCGGCTCGTCGAGGAGCATGACGTCGGGCTGGCGGGCCAGCTCGCGGGCGATGGCGAGGCGTTTTCGCCAGCCGCCGGAGAGGGTGGACGTGTCCTGGGTGTGGTCCATGAAGCCGGACTTGCCGAGGGCGATGGCGACGCGCGACTGTTTGTCGTAGTCGTCGAGGATGTGGTCGTTTTCGAGGCCTTCGAGGAGGACGTCCTCGATGGTCAAACCGGGGGCGAAGATGGGATCCTGGGGGACGTAGCCGATGCGGACGCCTTTGCGGACGGCGCGGTTGCCGGAGTCTGCCTCTTCGACGCCGGCGACGATTTTCATGAGCGTCGACTTGCCGGAGCCGTTGGGACCGACGAGGCCGACGTGGTCGCCTTCGAAGAGGGAGAAGGAGAGGTCGTTGAAGAGGGGGCGCGAGGTGTAGGACTTGGACAGGCGCTCGCAGGATAGGAGGACGGGTGGGGGCATCAAAAGGCATTCAACCACAGAGGCACAGCGCGACCGCAATCAACAGGGATGCCGGCAGGAGCATGGCAAGCACCGCCCCCTCATCCGCCTTCGGCACCCTTCGACTCGCTTCGCTCGCTCAGGGCAGGCTCTTCTCCCCCAGCTGAAAAGCGCTGGGGGAGAAGGGCTCTCGATATTGGAG
>DATLWH010000400.1:0-3807 GCA_035576505.1 Thermoanaerobaculia bacterium
CGGCGATATCGCGCCAGTCGGGCCGGTTGGCCGAGAGCGGATTGACGTTCGAAACCTGCCGCTTTGCGCCGCGTTTTTCCGCCTCGATGGCGTAAATGTCGTCATAGGGTGCGGAGGCCAGCTCGTGATACGCCGCCGCTGCCTCGTCTTTCCTGCCGAGCCGCTCGCCGCAGCGGGCGTACCAGTACATTGCCTGCCGCCTGGTGTTCGCGCGGTGGTAGGAGTCGCGGATGAATGCGAACAACTCGCGGGCGCCATTCAGGTCGCCGCGCGCGTAGGCGGCCCAGGCCTTGTCCCAGAAATGCTGCAATCCCGCTTCCTGGGTTGGATCGAGCTTCGCGAGCTGATCGATGAGCTCCTTTTCGTAGGCATCCTGATTCTTGGCCTCGGCGGCGCCGATGAGCGTGTTCAGCACGTCGATTCGCACCTCGTCAGCAAGCGGAAGAGACACGAGATCCTTCAACCGTTCGCTGGCCAGCCGGTCGTATTCGTCTTTCTTTGCCTTCCTGGCCAGGTCGACGAGCTGGATGTTCTTTTTGACCTTGGCAAATCTGGGCTTCCCGGCTTTTGTCTTTCCGACCTGCTGGCGCACCACGATCGTTTTCGTGACCATCGGATTGATCGATGCCGACAGGGCGCGATAGTTCTGCGATGCCGTGAAGATGGCCGGGATGGCGATGCGGTAGGGGCCGGAGGCGAGCGGATCGAGGATCTTGCTGGAGTCATCGAGGCGATGAAGTTGATTCAACGCCAATCCGCGATTGAGCTGCACCGGCATGCGCAAGTCTTCTGAGACCCCGCTGGTCTCGAGCGCGCTCAGCTCATCGAGGGCGCTCTGAGGATCACCGTCACGGAGGAGGGAGACGGCGCGCGTCAGTCGCTCCGCGTCGGTCAGCTTCATCGGCGCGTCCTTTGCCAGACCGGTAAGGGCGCGAACGAGCTCGATGGCATGCGGCGCCTGCGCCGCCCGGGGGTTCCTGATGGCGATGTTGCGGGCGCCGTAGAGAACCGAGGCGATGTCGCCGTGGGCGAAGGAAGAGTCGATGGCGCTCCAGGAGGCGCTTGCGGCGATAGCGGAGTTGTCCGCTTGCGCGGCCACGCCGCCAAACACCTGTGCGGCGTGCCGCCAATCGGTGATGGCCGCATACAAGCCGCCCAGGTTCAGGCCCGCGTCGGCCCGGAGGGCGAAGGCGGGATGTTGCCGCCACAGCCGCGCCAGGGTCGTACGCGCACCAGCCCGGTCGCCCGCAACCTGAGAAGCGTTGGCGAGGTAGTAGAGGCGGTATTCGTCGACCGCGCGCTTTCCGAACGTAAAGGACGAGAGTTGCTTGACCGCTTCCGCACCGTCGCCGCGCCGGATGGCATCGAGTCCGGCGTCAAAGCTCGGCCGCAGTTTCTCGAGGTCTGGTGGTGCTTCCGGTACGGCAGGCACCACGAACTCGCGATTTCGCCTCCGATGTGGCCGCACGTAAAGCACGGTCATGACGAGCATCACCGGAACCATTACCCCGACAACCGCGATGACCCACCCACGTCGACGCCGCATCCTGTCCGTTCCGGTGCGAAAAGCGGGCCGTGGGGTGAACGTCAGGTGTTTTGACTACAGCCCCAACGATCCGGCGTCGCCGTCAGCAAGGATCCGTACCAGCTCGTCGTAGAAGTAGTTCGACGATTTTCTCACCTCGTCGGAGATCCGCTCGTCGTACATCTGGCGGCTGCGGTCGATATCTTCCTTGAGGCGCTCGTAGAGATCCTTGTTCTTTCGGCCGGCGTCGACCTTCGGCTCGTTATAGAGCTTGATCTCGGAGACCAAGAGACGGGCGAAGCGGCGCGCTTCGTCGTGCTTCTTCATATCGTCGCCCGAAGCGGCGGAGGCGGGCGCGCCGCCGCGCGACAGATTCGGCGGCGGGATGTATTGCGTGCTCGGGCGCTCCTCCTTTTCCTGTACGGGCGGGGGAGCAGGCCGTGGTGGAGGCGGAGGGGCATGGGGCGGTTCGATGGCGGGGATCGCCGCGGTCGTCATGAACGATGGAGCCGATGGTCTCGCGGAGGCCGGAGTGGAAAAGTCCGTCTCCGGCATCGTGAATGCCGGTTGGCCGGTGCCGGGCGACATCATCTCGCGCAGTTGATCCGCCGAGATGGCGATCGTTGACTCAGGCGATTCGCTCGAAGCGGGTGGAGCGGGACGGGTGGGCGGAGGAGCGCTAGGGCGCGCGGGAGGCGCAGGAGCGGGCGCTGCGGGCCGCGGAGGAGCCGCGGGAGGGGGGGTGGCAGGACGCGGAGCCGTTGGAGGGGCGGGTGTGGCTGGCCGTGCGGGCTCAATGGGCGCGGCGGGCGCTGCTACCGCTGATTCCGGATCGTTGAGACTCGGCGATGGCGTTTTCTTGCGCATCGCCAGCGTGTCGATGAGAAGGCCTGTCGCGAACACCAGCAGCTCGATCGACGCCGGATCGAGTTTTGCGGCATCCTCTCCGGTGGCATCGACATAGACCGCCGCGGCGACTTTGTCTTTTATCACCATGGGCACGAGGATGGCGCGCATCGATGCCGGGACGCCGAGCCGAGTCGACAGATTCGCGCCGTCCCACGTCACCACCACCTCGTTTCGCAGAACGCGGTCGAGCTCGGGGATCAGCCCGGGCGCGGCGTTGAAGCGCTTCACCATTTCGTCGTTCCCGCCGGCCGCGGTAAAGCCGACGCCCTTCCAGCCGCTGAACGTCTCGCCGCGAAGGATCAGCATCGCGGCGCGGGAGCCGAACAGGAGACATTGTTCGAGCAGAGCGTTGAGGACGTCGACCTGCGACTTGCCGTGCTCTACGGCCTGCACGGCCTTCTTGACGCGGGAGGCGTCGGAGCCCGCCGGAGCGCTGACAGCCGGAGGGGGCTGGGCGGCCGTGATGCTCTCCTCGAGCTCACCGATCGACTTCTGAATATGGGGGAGGAAGGAGACAGCGTTCACATCGGCCTGGACGCTCTGGAGAGCCGCTTTGAGCTGGGAGTCGACGACTTCGCGGACGTCTTCGATGGAGGAGCGAATTTCGCCCACCAGCTTCTCCATCGCGTCGCGGACATGTGCTTCGATCGAGCCCGCGACTTCGTCGCCCCTCACGGCCATAAGTCCTCCGATTGCTGTAGGTTGTAGAAAACCCGCAGATGGCGCGGGATTATAGCGCAGAGAACCTGTGCTACTTTGGCAGCCGATGCGCCGTCTTCTCGTCCTGTTCGCGCTGGCCGCGGCGTCGTGTAGCGGCGGTAGCCACGATGCCGCCGACAGCCCATCGGAATGGCTTCGCGTTCTCCGCCACAAGCAGGCTGCATCGGCACCGAATGCGCCGGTGAAGACGAAGCAGGTATACGCCGACACGCTCGGAGCATTCGTGAGATCGCACCCCACGCACAGCCGCGCGCGCGAGGTCTACCAGCACATCCAGCTCGACTTTGCGCGCGAGCTCGCTTCACTCGGCCGTTATCAGGACGCCATTCCCATCTATCGCGCCGTTCTCGCGCACGATCCCGGGAACGCGGCGGCATCGCGGGGACTGGGCGACGCCGTCGAGCATCTGGCCGTTTCGCACGAGAAGCTGCTGGAGCTGGAGAAGGGGATGTCGCAACGCGACGTCGCGCATATCCTTGGCAAACCGATCCCTGGCTGGCAGGTCCGCAACGAGCGTCCCGATGCCACCATCGAGTCGTGGTACTACCGGCGCGTCGGTGGTGGCGTGGCCGGTGTCTATTTCCGTGACGGCGTACTCTTCGCGGCGGAAGAGAACTCCCAGGCCAAGCTGGCGCCGCTGATGCGACAGTAGA
>DATLWH010000401.1:0-3315 GCA_035576505.1 Thermoanaerobaculia bacterium
AACCGTGTGATCCACAACTGGAACGACTCATTCCACACGTGAAAACCGTGTGATCCACAACTGGAACAACTCATTCCACACGTGGAACCGTGTGATCCACAACTGGAACCGGCGGCTCCACACGTGAAACAGCGTCATTCACAAGTGGAGCCGCTCACTTCACACGTGGAACCGTGTCATTCACGAGTAGAGCCGCTCGCTCCACAATTGGAACCGCTCGCTCCAATCGTGATGCGGCGTCACTGACGTGCTCAGCCGCGTCAGCCCCGCGACCTCGCAACCGCTAGACTCCATCCATGAACTGGCTCATCAAGAACTTCCTCCGCGGGCTCGTCATCGTCGTACCGATCGCGCTGACGCTGTATCTGCTGTACGAGGCCTTCGTTCGGATCGACCGGCTGCTGGACCTGAAGACGCCGGGTGTGGGATTCGTCATCATGATCGTGGCCATCATCGCCATCGGGGCGGTGGCGTCGAACTTCTTCGTCAAGAAGTTTCTCGGGCTCACGGAGTTGATCTTCACCCGCGCGCCGCTAGTGCGGCTGGTCTATGCGTCGATCAAAGACCTGCTCGAAGCGTTCGTCGGCGACAAGAAGCGCTTCGACCAGCCCGTGGCCGTCACCATCACCGAGGGGGTGCGGACGCTCGGATTCGTCACGCAGGACGACCTCGGGTTTCTCTCGATGCCCGGCCAGATCGCCGTCTACCTCCCCTTCTCCTACAGCGTGGCCGGGACGCTGGTCGTGGTGGCGCGCGAGAGAGTGGAGGCGCTGGCCGTGGACAGCGCCAGCGTCATGGCCCTTGTCGTCTCGGGCGGGGTATCGCAGGTGGCGAGCCAGTCACGCCGAGACGCGGAGACGCGGAGCTGAAAAGATCACGTCGCACGCTTTGTGCATTCGCTGGGTCTCGCAGTTTCGCGGTCGCGCTGTGCAGCAAGGCCACCGTGAGACCGCGTAACCACGGAACCTCGGGACCGCTCACTGAATGGCGTGTCTTGCGTCACCGACTTTTTTCGATATGATCCCCGGCGTTTCGCGCTCGAGCGAAGCCAGCGCCTCTCTGATTCGAGACATCCCATTCCTTGGACGGTAGCAGCCTGTAATGGCGCAGATTTTCCACCGCAGTGCAAACACTCTCGCTCGCGTCACGATCTTCGGCGCCGTGTTCGTCGCCGGCTTCGTGCTGTGGGTGATCGGCGGCGTGGTCCGTTCGCCGTATGCCACCGATCAGGGGATCAAGCGCGAGCAGCCGGTGCCGTTCAGCCATCAGCATCACGTGGCCGGACTCGGTATCGACTGCCGGTATTGCCATACGAGCGTCGAGACCTCGAATTTCGCCGGCATCCCGCCGACGCAGACCTGCATGAACTGCCACTCACAGATATGGACGAACGCCGACATGCTCGAGCCGGTGCGCTCCAGCTACGCCACCGGCAAGCCGATCATCTGGTCGCGCGTGCACCGGCTGCCCGATTTCGTTCATTTCAACCACTCGATCCATGTGAACAAGGGGATCGGCTGCGCCAGCTGCCACGGCCGCATCGACCAGATGGCCCTGACGTTCCAGGACTCACCGCTGACGATGGAGTGGTGCCTGTCGTGCCATCGCGCGCCGGAACAATTCGTCCGCCCGCGCAACGAGGTATTCAACATGGCCTACGTCGCGAACGATCAGGAGAGCATCGGCCCGAAGCTGGTGCGGGAGTACAACATTCAGAAACTGACGACATGTTCGACATGCCATTACTAGGGAGTGGGGAGTCGGGGGTCGGGGGTCGGAGAACCGAGGCAAATGTCTCGTGTTCGGACACCCGACACCCGACTCCAGACTCCCGGTCGAATCTTTGCCAACCGAGGCGAATGTCTCGGCGCTCCGACACCCGACCCCCGACACACGACCCTCGCGCATAATCATGACCGACCCCAACACACTCACCCTCGCCGGCTTCAAAAAGCGACTCGGCAACGAGTACTGGCGCAGCCTTGACGAGCTATCGCGCGACGACTTCAACGAGGTCGTCGAGAGTGAGTTCCCGCAGGGAGCGCTGGCGCTCGAGCGGGGCGTCGACCGCCGCGACTTCGTGAAGCTGATGGGGGCGTCGATGGCACTCGGCGGCCTGGCCGCGTGCAACCGGCCGGCCGAGACGATCGTCCCGTACGTTCGCCAGCCGGAAGGGCTCATCCCCGGCAAACCGCTCTTCTTCGCCTCGGCGATGACCATCAGCGGATACGGCCACGGGGTGCTCGTCGAGAGCCACATGGGACGTCCGACGAAGATCGAGGGCAATCCGGATCATCCCTCGAGCCTCGGCGCGACGAATTCGTTCATGCAGGCCTCCATCCTTGGCCTCTACGATCCCGATCGCTCGCAGGTCGTGCGCCACCTCGGTGAGATCTCGACCTGGAGCGAGTTCCTGGCCAGCTTGCAGCCGGCGCTGAAAGCGTCCGGCGCGAACGGCGCCGGGTTGAGGCTGCTGACCCAGACCATCACCTCGCCGACCCTGGGCGCACAGATGCAGCAGATTCTCGCGCAGTACCCCGGTGCAAAGTGGCATCAGTGGGAGCCGGCCGGTGGCCACAACGTCCGCGAGGGACTGCGCCTGGCGTTCGGCAGCTACGCCAACGCCGTCTACCACTTCGACAAGGCGAACGTCGTCGTCTCGCTCGACTCCGACTTCCTTGATAGCGGCCCCGGCCACCTCCGCTACGCCCGCGACTTCTCCAGCCGCCGCAAAGTGCGCAAGGGGACGACGTCGATCAACCGCCTCTACGTCATCGAGTCGGGTCCGACCGGTACCGGCTCACTCGCCGATCACCGTCTGGCCGTTCGCCCGTCGGAGATCGAGACCTATGCGCGTGCGATCGTTGCGGGGCTCGGGGGTCGGGAGTCGGGGGTCGGGGGTCGGAGTACCGAGGTGAATTCTCAGAGCTCCGACACCCGACCCCCGACCCCCGACGCCCGATTCGTCACCGCCCTCGTCCGCGATCTCCAAAAGAACCGCGGCGCGAGCATCGTCATCGCCGGAGATGGACAGCCGCCCGCGGTCCACGCCCTGGCCATGGCCATCAACCAGGCTCTCGGCAACCTCGGCTCGACAGTCACGATCACCGATCCGGTCGAAGTAGCGCCGGTCAATCAGCTCGACTCGCTCCGGCAACTCGTCGCCGACATGAACGCCGGCACGGTGCAGACGCTCATCATGATCGGCGGCAATCCCGTCTACGACACGCCCACCGACATTCCGTTCGTCAAGGCGCTGGACAAGGTCCCCTTCCGCGCGCACCTCTCGCCCTACTACGACGAGACCTCGATGCA
>DATLWH010000402.1:0-2508 GCA_035576505.1 Thermoanaerobaculia bacterium
GCCGGAGCCCGCGAGTCAGTGGTGACGAGCCGCAGCTCGCCTTCCACTCCGACCCCCGACCCCCTCTTCGATCTTCGATATCGTCATGCTGAAGTGCGTGGGGGAGTGTACCTTCTCGACAGATGAAGCCACCGTGAATAGAATCGCCGCCCCCCCTGTTCTTCAGGGCCGCATCCCGATCGGCCGTTGTAGCTCAGTTGGCAGAGCAGCTGATTCGTAATCAGCAGGTCGCCGGTTCAAATCCGGCCAACGGCTCCAGGATTGAAACCTAGCGAAGCCACTGGAAACAGTGGCTTTGTTGGTTTCAGCGTGCTGATCGCGAATCGCCTGTTCTTTGACGGCCCTCGACTTCTGGATTGCCGGCATCCAGGAGTCGGCAGATGCCTGGAATGAGTCGACGATCACAGCCGGTTCGGCTACAACTTCGAATGAGATCTGCCAACCGCTGTAGCGCGAAGCTATCTGCGTTCCAGCTGCGAAATGTATAAAAGATGTATCCGCTATGTAGGCGGACTGGTAAGATTGCGCCATTCAGCACGACAAGATGAAGACATTTTGAGGCATCGGTGCGTTCGCGAGACTCGCGTTCGCTGCCTCCTCCTGCGAAGCCGGGTCGAGAGCGGTGCTCGCGACCGCGCGACCGCGTGTCAGCGCGAACACTCATGCGATTTTCCACTTTCGAGCGAATAGATGAGCACGTTTGAGCGAAATGCTAGTTCGCCTTGGCGCTGGGTCGCACGTTGGCCCTTCCGTTCTGCGAATCTTCGCTTCATGCTCGCCGCCTTCGGCACCGGGGCGATCGTTCTCGCGGCCGTTCTGGTAGCCCTAAAGCAAGCCGACCGGCCCGTCACACTGGAGGCAGTCACCTTATCATCGGAGACACGTCCTTCTGTTGCTCGGTTGTCTGGCTATCCATTCTGGCCAGTTCGCGCGTCGAACGAGCCAGCGCGACCCAATCTGTCTCTTCTTGCGTTTGTCTCCCGCGTCGCAACGATGTCGCACACCCACCAGACGGCCAAGGCTTTACATGACTTGGGGATTGCCTACCTGATTCTCGGCCGAGCCGATGGCGCCGTTGCGACGCTTGAGAAGGCCATCCAGGTCGAAACGGCTCGTCCTGACGTCGAGCACGCCCTGATTGCGTCTAGAAATGTGACCGCATTGTGCGACCTGAGCGCTGCGTACTTCACGCAGGGTGAGAAGGGCGGCGCCCGCTACGCGATCGTGAAAGCGCTCAATGCGGCGGAGCGCGCCTGGAACATCCGGAGAGATCCCGTGGCGGCTTGGAATCGTGCGATCGCGCTCCACGCCCTAAAGCAAAATGCCGCTGCGGCTCGTGCCTGGCGCGACGTACAGGATGTGGAGCCCGATCCAGCGTGGCGACGAGAGGCCGTTTTGCTCGCTAAGAACGAACGAGCAGCGGCTATAAGCAATGATCGTCCGGATCTCCTTCGGAAGGAAGTCGTCAATACGCTCATCCCGGCGTGGGCCGAGGCTCTGGAGCGCGGAGATCTCAAAAAGGGCGACGCCTTGATGGCTCGGGCTATCGTCATCGGTCGCCAATTGCAGACGCGCCGTCACAACGGCGCCGTCGCGGCGCTACTGCTCTCGCTGCAGGGCGAACGGCAGCGGCAGGTGCTTCCACTCTTCACCCGATTGAAGCTCGCATCCAAGGAGAGCTCGCACGCCCGACGATCGAAGATTCTCGCCGCAACGGCGGCGGCGTTCAAGCGCGTAGGTTCGCCGTACGGGCGCTATGTCGCCGTCGCCGCGACCCGAGAAGCCTTCTACGCGAACGAATTGGAACAGGTTCATTCACTCTGCCACACATGGTTGCGCGAAGTAGACGAGCGGTCGGATCCGGCGGTCCAGGGCGAACTGCGGTGGCTGAATGCTCTGTCGCTCCTGGCCACGGGTGGAGCAGGAGAAGCAGTGCTCTCTTATGAGGGCGCCGTTACGGAATTGACCTCCGTAGGCGAAGGTGCCAGCGCGGCGGGCGCATTGGCACGACTCGCCGAGGCCGAGGACTACATCGGCGCCTCTTCCGACGCATGGGACGCCCGTGTGCGTTCGCTCGGCCTAGCTCTTGCGGCCGGCGACTCCCGCACCTTCGCGCTCAATACGTATGCCGCTGCTGCCGCAGCTGCGGACGCGCATCTTCCCTTTGCGGCTTTGGCGTTATCTGTGTCGATTGAACATCGACCGGACGTGCTTCGCGTCGACGTTCCTCTGCTACGGGCGAACGTTCTGCGAGATCTTGGCGAAACGGAACGGGCGTGCCTGAACATCGCGGCCGCGCTGGAGGAGGCGGAGCGAGAGCTCAGCGCCGAGGTCAAGGCGCGATTTCAGGCCGACGCAGAGCTCGCGCTAGGAGACTGCGCGGCAAAAGAGCGGTAGTGCGTCGTAAAATGGTGCATGCCGACGAACTACCGAGCGTACCAACCGGAGCAGAGTTACCTGCTGCCGCCGTCACCGAGCGATTGGCTGCCGGAAAACCACTTGGCGTTC
>DATLWH010000403.1:0-2143 GCA_035576505.1 Thermoanaerobaculia bacterium
CCACGCCGACGGCCACGGTCGGATCACCCTGCCGCAAGCGCGACATCTGCATCACGCCGGCCAGGCCAAAGAAGAGGCCGGCCAGCGCGTAGATGCGGACTTTCAGCGCGCTCGTGTTGATGCCGCAGGCGCGCGCCGCCGCTTCATTCGAGCCGAGGGCGAAGACGCGGCGGCCAAAGACGGCGTTGCGGAGCACGAGCGCCATCATCGCCGCCAGGACGATGGCCACCCAGACACCGGGCGCGAAGAGCATCCAGTCATGCGCGGGAAAGGTCACCGCCAGTTCGTTGAGCCACGTCGACGGTGGGTTGACCGTCTGCTGATTGGCCACGTACTTGGCCACGCCGCGCGCAACGCCGAGCATCCCCAGCGTGGCGATGAAGGGGACGACATGGAGTTTGGTGATGGCCACGCCGTTGACGAGACCGACGATGCCGCCGCTGACGATGCCGGCAGCGAGCGCCGCGGCCGGAGGCCAGCCGTCGCGCAGGGCCAGCGCGGTTACGACGCTGCTGAGCGCGATGACAGCGCCGACGGAGAGGTCGATGCCGCCGCTGACGATGATCATCGTCATCCCGATTGCGCCGATGGCGACGATCACCGTCTGCGCCAGGACGACGCGGAGGTTCGCGCCCGAGAGGTACCGCTCCGGCGATCCGGTCAGGACGGCGAACAGGAGGATGACGCCGAGGAGCCCGGCCAGAGGCGCGACGATGCGGATCCATCGGTTCATGTGAGGGGCGGATTGTACGCGTGGGAGCACGTAGCGCCGGCGCTCACGAGAAGCTAACGTAGGTCGGACTCTCCAGTCCGACCGGAGCTTGCGCGGTCGTTAACTACAGGCGTCTATCGATTACCGGCCTCCCAAGCGCCGGTCGGACTGGAGAGTCCGACCTACGTTTCCCCACCAATCGCTGTCTGCAGGATCGAATCCGCCGTCCACTCGTTCGTCGGCCGCGCCGGCGAGAGCCGCCCGCGCGTCATGACGGCGATCGCGTCGCACACCTCGAACAGCTCCGGCAGGTACGAGCTGACGATCACGATCCCCTTCCCATCGGAGGCCAGCCGGGCGATCTCGCGGTAGATGTCGCTCTTGCTGCCGATGTCGATGCCGCGCGCCGGCTCGTCGAGGAGAAGGATGTCCGGATCCTGGTGCAGCAGCCGCGCCAGGGCCACCTTCTGCTGGTTACCGCCGGAGAGCCGCCCGACGATGCCGCGCGGTCCCGGCGCCTTGATCCTCAGCCGCTGCATGACGCTTTCGGTCTGCCGATTCTGGAGAGCGCGATCGATCCAGCCGCCTCGAGCGCAGGTGTCGAAGCGGCTCATGGTCACGTTGTCGGCGATCGGGAGCTGCAAGGCCAGCCCTTCGCCTTTACGGTCTTCGCTCAGGTAACCGAAACCGTTGCCGTGCACGGTCACGCGTCCGGTCGATTCTTGAAGGCCAAAGAGCGCGCGTATGAGATCGGTGCGGCCCGAGCCGATCAGTCCCGCGATACCGAGGACCTCGCCGCGATGGAGGATGAAACTGGCGGTGCGGAGGCGTGGAGGGGAGGAGAGGTTCTCGACCTGGAGGAGGATGTCGGGAGTCGAGAGTCGGGGGTCGGGGGTCGGAGAGGTAAGGGATCGGGGCTCAGGCACAGACAGGAGTGTCTGTGCCACATTTGGCTGTGGCTCAGGCAGGGATCGTGGATCAGCCAGGGAACTATGTGGCACAGACACTCTTGTCTGTGCGCGTCCGACCATCATCGAGATCAGCTCATCGTCGCTGACCGCCTTCAGCTCACCGCTCCCGACACTCCGTCCGTCGCGCAGCACCGTGTAGCGCGAAGCGATCTCGCGCACCTCTTCGAGGAAGTGGCTGATGTAGATGACGGCGATGCCGCTGTCCCGCAGGCGGCGGACGGTGTCGAAGAGCCGCTCGACATTGGCCCGCTGCAAGCTGCTGGTCGGCTCGTCCATCAGGAGCACGCGCGCATCGCGGGCCAGGGCGCGGCAGATCTCGACGACCTGCTGATCGGCAAGGGCGAGGTCGCCGGTACGGGTACGCGGGTCGATCTCCCCCCTTCCGAAATCGGCCAGCAGCGCGGCGGCGCGATCGTGAAGGTCACCGCGCCGCAGCCAGCCGCCGCGCGACGGCTCGATG
>DATLWH010000404.1:0-2747 GCA_035576505.1 Thermoanaerobaculia bacterium
TCGCTCTTTGCTCCGTCTTCGCGGTGGCGCGCTCTTGCTTTCACCGCAGCGGTTCTGGTGGGGTCGACTTCCCAGGCCGGGATTCTCGCCCAGGTGCCGAAATCATCCTCGCCCACACCATCCTCGGTCGCACCGCGCTCGCAAATCCTGATACTCGGTACCGGCACTCCCATCATCGATGCCGCGCATTCCGGCACCAGCATCGGAATCCTCGTGCGAGGGTCACTCTACATTTTCGACGCGGGGCCGGGTGTGGAGCGTCGGCTTCTCGAGGCGGTGGCTAAGGGCACGAAGATCGACACCATTCCAGCGGTGTTCATCACCCATCTCCACTCCGACCACACGCTCGGACTTCCGGCGCTCGTGTACTACCACGGTCCCAACGCGGCGTTTCGTGGAGGAGGTCCGCTTACGGTGTACGGACCTCCGGGGATTTCCGCGATGATGGGACACATCCACGCCGCGTGGGCTGATGATCGCAAGGCTCGAGCCCAGGTGCAGCCAGACTCGTCGTCATGGCAGCTGCGGGGCGGCGATATCACTGCCGGCATCGTCTATTGTGATTCCAACGTCGTCGTGAAGGCGTTCGAGGTGCCGCATCAACCCTGGCCGCATGCGTTCGGTTACAGAGTGGAAACGCCGGACCGCGTCATCGTCATCTCCGGCGACACCAAGCCCAGTGACGCGATCGAGCGCGAGTGCGCGGGTTGCGACGTCCTGCTGCACGAGGTGTACTCCGCCGTGGGACTTCCCAAGGCGCCCCCACTGTTGCAGCGGTATCACGCCTCGGCGCATACGTCGACCTATGAGCTCGCCGAGATCGCGACGAAGGCCAAGCCAAAACTGCTGGTTCTGTATCACCAGCTCTACCTCGGCGGCACCACCGATGATGATCTCGTTCGTGAGGTACGCAGCAGGTACAACGGACGGGTAGTCTCGGCTCACGATCTCGACGTGTACTAGGCCCTGCGTCCAGTGGTGCGGCAGTTTGTCATTTTATTGAGGACTTCGGATCGAGGATTTTGCGGCCTCAGGACTAACGGCCATTGAGGATCGGCGATTAAGTGAGGACTGAGGATTTGCACGAAGACGCCTCTCTCCGCAGTCCTCACTTAATCGCCGATCGTAGATGGCCACTAGTTCTGAGACCGCAATCGCATGTCGGTTAGTCCTGAGACCGCAAGAATCCTCAATCTCAGTGAACGTCACCGGAATTGACCCACGCTGTAACCGATGATAGAGGCAGCGCAAGGGTGATGTCGCCCAGGGGAATCCTGCCTATGATGCGGCATGGCTCACCGTATCCCGGTTTCCGCCGATGACTCGCAAGACCCGTTGAGTCGCATGCGAGTGTTTCAGCTCGCTAGCGAGTTGGTTCCCGACTGTTTCGGTGACGCCAAGCTGGTACGGGCAGAACCCATCACCGAGGAGATCGCCGGCCAATTATACTCGGCGGTCTGTTCCATAGAAGCGAACATTTCCGAAGCGTATTCCCGGAGCTCCGGGAAAGATCGAGCGATGCGATTTGAGTACGCATTGGGCTCTGTCCGCGAAAGCATGAGCTGGTACAAATCCGCAACGCCCATCCTTGGCGAGACAACGGTCAAGGATCGTCGAGATCGCCTGGAAGAGATGCGCCGGATGTTACTCGCGATTATCCCAAGAGAACGCGGCAGAACGATGAGGTGATTGCGGACTCAGGACTAACGGCCATCGCGGATCGTTGATTAAGTGAGAACCGCGGAGAGAGACGGTTCGCGCACATCCTAAGTCCTCACTTAATCGCCGATCCTAGATGGCGGTTAGTCCTGAGTCCGCAAGAATCCTCAATCCTCAATCGTAGGTGAACGTCAGAAATGGCCCACTACCCTTGCGTCCACTCGTATTGACCGTGATCTCTGTCGCGGATAGGTTCAACTTCGCGTCACAGGACGCACCCCGTCCGCGGAAAGGGCCGAGCCCACCTGTTATGGAAGAAGCTTGAATTCATGGTCTTCTTTCAGCCCGTCGTGCGGACGCGGGCGATCGCGAAAGGAGATCTCATGTCGAATCCTGCCCTATCGCTCCCCGCGCGTCCGTCACTGGAGCAGCTCCGCAAACAGGCAAAGGAGCTTCTAAAAGGCTACCGCGCCGGCGATCCCTCGGCGGTGGCGCGCTTTCAATCTCATCATCCACGCGGCAGTTCCGACGAACGACTTTCGCTCTCCGATGCGCAGCTCGTGCTCGCCCGGGAATTCGGATTGCCGAGTTGGGCCAAGCTCAAGCACCACGTCGAGTCGCTACAACGTCCGGCCGATTTCGACGAACCGTTGTGGGGCCGCGATACCTGGCCCTTTCTCTCCGCCGTTTATCGGGGTGACGAAGCAGCCGTGCGTCAAATGCTGGCGCGCGATCCTTCGCTCGCGAGCGCCGAGTATGCGTACCTGCAGCCGTTGCACTACGCGGTGCGCGGCGGCCGGATCGGGATGGTGCGACTGCTGCTCGAGGCCGGCGCGGACCCTTTGGCGGAAGGCTGGTCTGGGAAGTTCGGCGATGAGACTCGGGACGACACGCCCCTCGCCCGCGCGCGCGATCGTCAGCTCGATGAGATCGTCACGCTCTTAGAGAAAGCCGCCGGCGACAAGCCGCGCTCGGTCAGCGCGGAGCGAAAGGCACCGCCCACTCGCGAGCGCGAGATCGAGGACGCGATGATGCAGATCTGCCATCGCGGCGATATCAAGGCGGCAATCGAGATGATGGAGCAGCAT
>DATLWH010000405.1:0-3328 GCA_035576505.1 Thermoanaerobaculia bacterium
GACGACATCCACATGATCAGCGTCGTGGGCGGGCTGTACGGGCTGAATCTCGTCCCGCTCTGGAAGCCGAAGCGGATCACGATCTTCGACGTGAACCCGGCCGCCATCTCCTATTTCCGGATCATCCGCCGCGTGCTGACCACCAGCCGCGACGTTCCCCACTTTCTGGCCCGCCTCACGGACGGCGCCTACGACGTGGAAGACGATCTCGAGGACTTTGTCCGCGAGAACATCCGGCTCAAGCAGGGAGGCTGCCTCCCGCGCGAGCGCGGCTCGACGAAGCGGCCCTACGAACAGAGCTGGCAGTACGCATTCGAGCACTTCGAGCTGACCAGGCAGATCCTTTCTGAGGTGCCGATCGACATCCGCACCGAGCCGATGGAGAGCGACAGTTTCCGGGCCTACATCCGCGAACAGAACAACCTCTGGATCTACTGCTCGAACATCACGGAGTTCCACTACTTCGATCTCGACTTCGCCGATACGAGCAACGTGGTCGTGCTGCAGATCATCTATCCGGGACAGACGCAGCTCGTCGATCTGGCGCCACTGGCCGGCGGCCCGGTCAGCATGAAGTTCGAGATCCCGCTGAAGGCGGAAAGGCTCTGATGGCGAACAAGATCAAGATCGCCACCAACGCCGCTCCACCCTCGACGGGGACGCACTCCCAGGCCATCCGCACAGGCGATCTCGTGTTCGTCACGGGTCAATCCGGACGCGATCCGCGGACCGGGAAGCTCGTCGAAGGGGGGGTCGAGGAACAGACGCGGCAGATGCTCGCGAACGTCGAAGCGATCCTCAATGCGGCCGGCTGCGCGCCGGAAGACATCGTGAAAGTGACGTTGTTGATGCACGACATCAAGGACTTCAAGGCCATCGACGCGCTTTACGCCGCCTGGCTTCCCGGTCTGGGCGTCACGCCCCTGCCCGCGCGGACGGCGTTCGGCGGCCTGGCCTTGCCGGCAGGGGCGCTGGTCATGCTCGACGTGGTCGCGGCGTATCCAAACGTCTAGGCCGGCACGGCCGAAGGTGCCGTTAACGCACCGGAATTGGTGGATTGTAGGAGCCGGTCACCGAGAGATCAGCAATCCTTGATTTGCGAAAGACGTGCTCGGGCTTGAAAGGCATCCCCTTCACAGGGAGCGCCGTCGACCTCGGTGGTTACTATCACCCCGATTTCGCAAAGGCATCACGAGCGATATGGCCGAGCGAGACATTCAACGCAATCATCGACGCCTGACGCCTCGACTGTCAGTCGTTGAAAGTGAACTCGGAGATTTTCTGACTCAGAAGGATCGAGCCTTGTTCGAGGATCTCCCGGTCTGTCGCAGGAAGGGATGCGAGAGCGCGAGCAACGAAAGTGTTCGTGGGAACGTGTTCATGGGGCCATACCGTCGGCTCCTTAGGCTTATGCCAGCCTCCTTGAACGCGGAACATAACTCACGTAGCTTCATTGACTTGCGTCAGCCACGTCTGGAGAACATTGGCGCGTTCATGCTCGATTTCGGCTAAATCATAGCAAACGCGTCGCTTGTCAGCTGAGTCGATTCTTCGCAGCGACCGTGTTCGTGCGTGACGCATCGGCAAGGGGAGCGAGTGCCAGAAGACAACGTCAAAGAGCGAGCTGCACCTTAGACTCTCAGCGCTTGTCCACAGCTGCTGCATTTATTTCCAATCGTTGTTGTCAAAATCCAAAACCGCATTCCGAAGAAATTGACTCGTCTCAGGGCCGCTGGAGTGCCGCATCGAGGGCATCTGACGAGCCAAAGCATTAATAGGATCACGAGCATCGTCCATACTGGAATGAATGGAATGATGCTCTCATAACCCTGCACTGCGCAAACGATGAGTGCGAGTCCTCCAAACATGTACACCATGATCAGCAATCGCACTCGATTGAGCAGGGTCATTGACCGATTCCAAGCCTCTCTTGTACATCTCTGCTTGTCAACACCGACGTTCCACTTTCACTGTACGTAAAGCCGATCCGTGTAGGCGTTGGTCCCCACCCTACTGATCCACCCGCAAAGCTGCCGGCCGGAAGCCACGACAACGTGCCAGTGATGTTGCCGTAGCCCCAGTTAAGGTCTTTTGTACTGCCATGCTGGTCATCGACGTCTCCGCGATAAGCACCAACCGTAACATATGGTCCAACGTTGATTCCCAATCCAGGTGAATTCACGCTGCCGGTCGCGGCTACGCCGTCGTGGGCTGTGCCTATCGCCGTGCTTTTCAGGAGACTGACGCTTGCTGAACCACCTCCCACAATCACTGCACTGACGCCAGCTGTAACAGCAAAGGTCGTCGTCCTCCACGAAGGTGCGTCAGAAGTGGACGCGCTCCTTATCGTCGGTATGCTAGGGGGTGGCTTGATTCCTGCCATGATAGACTTAATTGGGGGAACAAACGGTATCGGTTTCGGTAGTGGTGGTGGCGCAGCGCACTTGTACGGCGGCGGACACTTGTCGGCCAAGCCGGTCGGATCGACACGGTTGGTAGGATTGTCCATAACATATGCATATCGGTTCCATGACTGTGGCTGATTGGGCTTGCCGAGCACTGGATCGACGGAGAGGAACCTCCCCATAGTGCCCATCTCGAACCGCGCATGCATGTAGTCGAGCGTGTTGGGGTTACTAGCGAGTTGGTCCCGCTCGTGGCCGGTGAACTTCATCAGCTCGATCGGTTGCTCGCTGGTACCGAGGTTCAGTTCGGCGCCGAAGGGGTAGTAGGCGTGAATCGCCAGTTGCACGCCGTTGTCGCCCGTGACCAGACGTGGGGTGCCGAGGTGGTCGAGATGGAAGTGCTGCGTAGCGGTTCCACCCGTCGGTGTCGGGGTGATAGAGGCCAGAAGAAGACCGTCGCGCCAGACGTAGTCTTTCGTCCACTGCCAGCTCGAAGTGGGCAGCCCGTTCGGGGGCTGCATGCTCATGAACTCGCGCAGCACCTTGCCGTCCAGCCCTCGTACTGTCCACGTCCAGGTCGCGCCGTTGCCCGTGGCGATCCGCTCGTCGTCGGCGGTGTAGAGGAACTGCCGGACATCGCTGCCGGCCGTGGCCTTGGCCATGCTCCCCGCGGTGTCGTAGTCGTAGGAGGCGGGGTAGGAAAGGCCGTTGACGGTGCTGGTGATCGATTTCAGGTTGCCCGCGTCATCGTAGGCCACGCCGGATTCGGTGATGTGGTTGGTGACAGGGTCGATGAACGGCGACTGCTCGCAGCCACCGACGCAATCGACCGAGCCGGGGATGCGGCTGGCGCCGGTGCGGTTGCCGAAGGCATCGTACGAATAGTCCTGGCGGCTCGTACCGCCCCTCTGCACCTCGGCGGT
>DATLWH010000406.1:0-4956 GCA_035576505.1 Thermoanaerobaculia bacterium
TCAGCCCTTCACGGTGACGCAGTTGGGAGCAGCGAGGAGGCATTCAACGGGACGGTGAGGTGAGGGTTGGCTGATCCCCAACTCTCCCACCCCCCACTCCCCACCCCCGGTTTTCTTTTCGCCAACATCGGTGTCTCATTCCCCGGAGGATGAAATGCGACACCGAATGATCCTGGTGAGTGTGACACTGCTTGTTCTCGGACTCGTTTCCGGTCCGTTGTTTGCGAAAGGCACGTCGGGATTCGCCGTCAACGTTCTCGTCGACGACGTAGCCCGGCCGGAGTACTACCACGGAGGGACTGTCTACATCGAGGCCGTCCGCGGGGCGAGCTACAGCCTGCGGCTGACCAACCCGACACCCTATCGTGTCGCCGTGGCCCTTTCGGTCGACGGCCTGAACACGATCGACGCGAAGCACACCGACGCGCGAAACGCCGCGAAGTGGGTGCTGGAGCCGTACGAATCGACGGTGATCTCCGGCTGGCAGGTGAGCGACCGCGCCGCGCGCAGCTTCTTCTTCACCGGCGAGCGCAACTCCTACGGTGCCTCGCTCGGACAGACGCAGAACCTCGGCGTGATCGAGGCCGTCTACTTCCGCGAGCGCCGTCATGAGGTGGAAGTTCGGCCATACCTCAACGAGGGTCGCTCAGCCGGCTCCGCAAGCGGATCGTCCGCGCCGCCCGCCGAGCCAACCGTGCCGTCCGCCAAGGCCCAGCGGAGGGAAGCGGCCGACGACTACGCCGCGACGGGAATGGGAGAGAAAGAGCGCCACGAGATCGAGATGGTCAACATGGACCTGGAGCCGAACCCGGTGGCCTCCGTCCGCATCCGCTACGAGTTCCATCCCCAACTGGTGAAGCTCGGCATTCTGCCGGAGTACATCTCACCGCTCGAACGCCGCGAGCACGCCAGCGGATTCAGCGCGTTCTGCCCGGAGAGGTGATGGAAGGCGGAAGGCAGAAGGCAGAAGGAAAGGCAGAGACACATCCTGCCTACTTCTGCCTTCGTCGTCGTCCTTCATCCTTCATCCTTCTGCTTTCTGCCTTCTGCCTTACTTCCTCGGTGTGGCCACGACGAGGTCGCTGAGTCTTCCCAGTCCTGAGTGCCCCAGGTAAACGTCGCCGTCGCTCGTGACGGCGGCGTTGCGGGCGCCTGTATGGGTCGGCACCTTGGCCACGATGGTCAGCTTGCCCTTCGCATCGACGTGGGCCACGGTAAGCAGGCCCGCCCTGGCCGCGCCGACGTAGAGCAGATGGCTGGTATCGCTGTAGTCGATGTCATCGACCCCGTCGCCGGTATCGATCGAGGAGAGCACGGCGCCGTCGTGCGCGGCATCGAGCACCTCGGCGCGCGCACTGCACGCGACAAAGAGCTGACCGGCTTTCTCGTCGACGCGCAATCCATGCGGGCCGTCTTCACCGCAGGCAGGCTTCCACGTGGCGACGGTCTTGTGCGTGGCCAGGTCGATGGCCAGCGTCAGGTCCTTGTCTTCCATGTTCGTGTAGAAGCGGCCCCGCCTGGCATCGACGGCGAAGCCTTCGGGATTCCCATCGAAGGTCAGCTTCGCCTTTTCGTTGAGCGTGGCCGCGTCGAGGATGCGGATGGACTTGTCGCGCGGCGTGGTGACCCACACCTCGTTCTTCGTCGCCACGTAGGCGAGTCCGTCGGGCATCGAGTCGACCTTATGGCAGATGCCGCGCACGAGCGTCTTCGGATTCACGGCGCATACGGTGGAGTCGCCGCGGTTGCCGATGTAGACCGTTCCGTTGCCGACGGTGGCAGAGCTCGGACCGACGACACGCTTCCGGTCGCCGCTTCCCATCTCCGCGGTCGGGAAGCCGGTGACCTGCCGAACCTTGCCGGTGGCCGGATCGACGACGTCGACGGCTCCTGTGTTTCCGGCCGGCACCCACACCGCGTGCGTGGCAGGATCGAAGACGATGTAATCCATGCCGATGCCGGCGGCGCTGGCGCCTGGCAGCGCCTGCATATGGTGAGGTCGGCGGCGCGCGCACTCTGCACGGCGACGAGAGACGTGCTGACGAGGAGCATGAGCACCAGGCGAGAGCTTGCAAGGCGAAGATTCGAAATGTGCATGGCGGGGATCCTCTTTCCGTCTTCTTCTATCACAACCGGCAGGTCCCACATTCGCCTCGGCGTCGTAAGATTCGGAGGCATGAGCCAATTCACTCCCGCGCCGGTCAAACCGCTCGTCAGCATCACGGCGCTGCAGGCGCTCGACATCCGCGTCGGTCAGATACTCGCGGTCGAGAATGTCCCTTCTTCCTCCAAACTCGTTCGCCTCCGCGTGTCATTCGGCGATCACGAACGGACGATCCTGGCCGGGCTTCGGCGCGAACGCCCCGATCCTGCGAGCCTGGTCGGTTCGCAGACGCTGTTCGTCGTCAATCTCGAGCCGAGGCTTCTGGCGGGTGAGGTGTCGGAAGGGATGCTCTTCGACCTCGGCTACGCCGACGGCATCTCACCAGCACTGACACTCCCCGAGAGACCGATTCCGAACGGGACGCGGGCTGGGTAAGGTGAAACCAGAAACTAGAAACCAGAAACCAGAAACCAGAAGGCAGAAGGCAGAAGGCAGAAGGCAGAAGGCAGAAGGCAGAAGGCAGAAGGCAGAAGGCAGAAATGCTTCGCTGCTTCGACAGTGTTGGGCAGAGCGGAGAATTTCTCCCTTCATCCTTCTGCCTTCATCCTTCTGCCTTCAAGGAGCGCCTATGTGCCGGAACATCAAAACGCTGTTCAACTTCGATCCTCCTGCCACGGACGAGGAGATCGAGGCTTCTTCGCTGCAGTTCGTCCGAAAACTGTCTGGCTACAACAAGCCTTCGAAGACGAACGAGGCTGTCTTCAATCGTGCCGTCGAGGATATCGCCGCGATTGCCCGGACCCTGCTGGCGTCGCTCGAGACGAGTGCCGAGCCGCGCGACCGCGAAATCGAAGCGCAACGCGCTCACGCGCGCGCCGCGGAGCGATTCGGGAGAGCTTGACGCTTTTTGAAGGGGCTGTCGGGGCCGCTGGTCGGCCCCGACGAACCTTCATTGTTCGGCGTTCAGAATCAGCCTGGAGCGGGGTTCGGGGCAGGCCTGAGACTGGTGGCCGGCACCACGTACGTGATCTCCTCGGCGATCCATTCGGGATTGGCGCCTCCCTGAATCGAGCTCCATTGCGAGAGCGGCTCGTTTCCATAGCGAAGCATTCCGCTGTGCAGAGCCTTGTCTTTCCGGTCTTTGACCGGATTGGAATCGGCATAGCCGAGCCGCAGACGCAGTTCCTCGAGATTCTCGGGCTTCCCCGTCAGGAAGAGCCATTTCCCGCGAACGTGATGCATCTCCGCGTACTCCCTGAGTTTCGCCGGGGTGTCCTGCATTGGCTTGATGGTGAGCGAGTAGAAGAACACATCCACCTTGACGCGGCGTTCGAGAATCTTCTGCGCCGCCAGCAGGTTCGCGGTGATCATGGGGCATAGAGTTGTGCAGTCGGCATACATGAGATTCAGCACGACGATCTTGTCCTTCAGAAGGTCGTCATAGAACCTCACTCTCTTTCCTTCGTGAGTGACCAGCGGCACGTTGGGGAAGAACCGTTTGCGCATGACTTCGCGGCCCGAGTCAGGCGGTGGGAAGGTGTGACGCGGCGCCGGCTGAGCATCCGCGGCTGCCATGACACTTCGAGCAACCGGCAACAGGGCCAGACCAGTGAGCAGTTGTCTTCTGGAACGATCGATCATATCGGCCTCCTTATGCAGTCCGACCGGTTCATGGATTTGAGTTCGTGTCGCCGGTTGTGGCGACGTCAAACCGCAGCATCATGGCGTGGTCCTCGTGGATCACGTTGTGACAATGCATCGGGTAGCGGCCCAGCCAGTCGCGGAACCGCATCCTGACCTTTACATTGCCACTGGGGACGAGGCGCACGACGTCCTTCCGGGAGAGATTGACGCCGGTGCTCGCGCCGCTGCATCCGCTCCAGCAATACTGACTGCCCCAACGGGTATAGTCGTTGTAGTCGTCGGTGGAGCTGCCATAGAGGCCGGGCGCCCCCTGGGTGATCTGGAACTCCTCGAGATGGACGTGGATCGGATGCGACCATCCGAAGCCGCCGTTGAAGCCCCACTCTTCGAGGCTGTTCTGTTTCACCTTGAAGCGAACCGTGTTGCAGTCGAACAGCTTTCCGTTGATCTGCCATTGCCCGTCCCACGTCTGATCGAAATTGAACGAGCGCGAGACCGCCACGGAACCGCTGACGCTCGGAAGGGCGTAGTACGCGGGCAGCGTGGCCGGATTGACGCTGTTGTCCGCTACGACGGGGCCGTCCACGACGATTCGCAGCATGAGGAAGCCCTGGCCGCCGGCAGTGACGCTGCCGGTCGGGCCGCCCTGTCCATTGGGCTGGTTGAGGCGGTTCTCGAGATAGATCGTTTTGCCGGCGTACTGCGAGAAGTCAATGATGACGTCCGCCCGCTCGGCCACTCCCAACGCCACGGCCGGCACCTGCACGGGATGCGGCAGCAGGTTGCCGTCATTGGAGACCTGATAGAACGGCTGTGGGGTGGAGGGGCTGGTGAGGTCCGTGACGTAAACCTGCAGGAACCGGGACGGGCCGGTGTTCAGCCAGCGGAACCGGTACCGGCGCGGGCTGACGTGCAGCACCGGCTGGATCACGCCGTTGACCATGAACTTGTCGCCCAGGATGCCGTCGGTGTTGAACGTATCGAAGGCCATGATCCCCGTGGTTGGATCGAAACATCGATCCGCGAATGCCATGGGGATGTCGTACGTGGGGAATGAGGGCAGCCGGAACCCGGTCGTCTCGTCTCCGGTGTCGTACTGGTTGAAGAGGAGATAAAACCCGATGAGTCCTTTATAGACGTTCTGCGATGTGAAGTTCTCACGGTGGTCGTGATACCAGAGCGTGCTCAATGACTCATTGATGTCGCCG
>DATLWH010000407.1:0-4290 GCA_035576505.1 Thermoanaerobaculia bacterium
GGTTGCTAGGTTGCTGAGTGCTGGGTTGCTGGGTTGCTGAGTGCTGGGTTGCTGAGTGCTGGGTTGCTGAGTTGTGGGGCTGCTGAGTTGATGGACTCCGTCGACACTCGCGGCCGAGTCTAGCTGTTCGCCATCCAGGTCACGCTGGACGTCGAGCCGCGGAGCGGCGGCATCTACTTAGCCCACGGCGTGAGCCGTGGGGATTGATTCGCATGGATATCAAGCCGCGGAGCGGCGACATCTCGATTCGATCATGTGCATTCGGGCAAACGAGGAATCTGATGGCGAGATTCGAAATGCCGCCGCTCCGCGGCTGTTCTCCGCGCCGACTCTTTCCCACAGCTCACGCTGTGGGCTACCTGGATTCCGCCGCTCCGCGGCTGTCCATCGTGGCCCTGTCAAGTGGATCGTCGCCCACGGAATGCCCGTCGTTCGCCGGTACACCAACTCCCGAAGAGCTGCTCTAAGAGGTGACCATGCAACCCGGCAACCCAGCAACCGAGCAACCCGACATGCAGCCCAGCAACCGAGCAACTCAGCAACCCGACATGCAACCCACCCCCCAACCCCGCACCTCCCAACGCCTCGCCAACATCGAAATCTCTCTCATCCGCCAGATCAACGCGCTGGCTACGCCGCTCTCGTTGAACCTCGGCATCGGCGAGCCAAACATCGAGCCGGACGAAAGGCTGCGCGAGTTCGCCGTACGGGCCGCGGCGACCGGCTCGTGGCACTACACGGCGAATGCCGGAACACTGAAGCTGCGAACGTTGGTCGCGGAATGGGGCCGGGAGTCGGGGGTCGGGGGTCGGAGCTCGATGACCGCCGGCAATGAAAACGCTCCGACCCCCGACCCCCGACTCGCGACCCCCTTCCGCGAATTCGATCCGAAGACGGAGGTCTGCGTCACCGCCGGCACGGAAGAGGCGCTCTTCTCGATCTTTCAGGCCTTCGTCGATCCGGGTGACGAAGTACTCGTTCCGAATCCAGGCTTCCTCTCCTATGCGACGCTGGCGCGCATCGCCGGCGCCACGCCGGTGCCGTACGACTTCGATCCCGCGGAGTGGCGGCTCGACGTCGATGCGTTGCTGGGGCGGATCACCACCAGAACGAAGCTGATCGTCGTCAACTCGCCGTCGAATCCGCTCGGCAGCGTCATCGGCCGGGAGACGTTGGAGCGGATCGCGAACGCAGGCCCGCTCGTCGTCAGCGACGAGGTTTACCACGAGATCTGGTACGGAGAGCCGCCGCCGTCCATGCTCGGGATGTCGGATCGGGTGATCACCGTCGGGGGGATGTCGAAGAGCCACGCCATGACCGGGCTTCGCCTGGGCTGGGTGTTTGCGCGCGAGGCTGTGATGAAGCCGATCGTCACGGCGCACCAATATGTGGCCACCTGCGCCTCCGCGTTTTCGCAATCGCTGGCCGAGTCGATCCTCTCGGACGGCGCCTGGAACCGCTCCTGGCTCGAGGGAGTCCGCGAGCAATTCGGCGCGCAACGGGATGCGGCGCTTTTCGCGATCGCGCGCGAGCTCGAAGCGCCCATCCCGCCGCCTGCGGGTGCGTTCTACGCCTTCGTCCCGGTGCCGGCGTGCGACACCGTCACGTTCGCGAAGACGCTGGCCACCGACGCCGCGGTGCTCGTCATCCCCGGCGTCGCCTTCGGCTCGCTCGGCGAAGGGTTCGTGCGCATTTCGTACGCGGCCTCCCTCGATGCCATCACCGCGGGCATCGAACGCATCGGGCGTTGGCTGCGCGCGACACGAAAGTGAGCCAGCAGGGCCAGCGGCGTTTGTTGCCCAAGGCTGGCGCCGACAGAGGCGCGGAGAATGTTCTGCCGCGCAGACTCCGGGATTCAGTACCATTCGCCGGGCGATGAGAGCGAAGTCCAGATCGGCCGTGCAGAAGCTGCCGGTACTCCCGCCGGCCGACTCGGTCGCGGCGTCCGAAGTCTCGCTCTATCGGAGCGTCGTGCAGATCAAGAAGGACCACGAGCTCGAGGAGCTCGGGATCTCCTTCTGGGACGCGCAGACGACCATCCAGTGGTCCTACAACGCCGACCATTACTTCCACGCCGCATCGACGATGAAGCTTGCTGTGCTCCTGGGTGTTTTTCGTCAGATCGACCGCGGTGAGCTGGCGCTCGACTCGACGGTTCACGTCCGAAACCGTTTCACGAGTATCGTGAATCAGGAGCCGTTCATGCTCGACCTCGGCAACGATGCCGATCCCGATGTCTACGGCCACCTCGGCAAGACGCTCACCGTGCGCGAGCTGGCGTATTGGATGATCACGAAGTCGAGCAATCTGGCCACGAACCTCCTGGTCGACGTCGTCGGCATCGAGATGATCCAGCACGCCCTCGACGACCTCGAGGTCGACGGCGTCCGTGTGCTGCGGGGTGTCGAAGATCAGGCCGCGTTCGACGCGGGCCTCAACAACGAAGTGACGGCAAATGGATTGCTGAAGATGCTCCGCGTCATCGCCGAGGGTAAGGCCTACTCCGCGGAGGCCAGCCACGAGATGCTGACCATCCTGCTCGACCAGCAATACAAGAGCGGCATTCCGGCCGGTCTCCCGAAGGCGGCTCGTGTGGCCCACAAGACCGGCAACATCTCCACCGTCCACCACGACGCCGGGATCGTTTTCCTGGAAGGCCGCAAACCGTACGTGCTCGTCATCCTCACGCAGTTCGGCGCCGAGAAGACCCGCGGCACCGCGGTCGCCGACGTCTCGCGCGACATCTACAACACGCTGGCAGGGCTCACGTATGGATGAACCGCTGTCGATCAAAGTCGTCGACGCCTGCGATCTCGATGACGAGTTGCGGTCGTTGCTCAAGCCGGGCGAGATGATGCGCGACGCGGAGGGACGGCGTCACCGCCTCCCCCGCTACTTCTACGAGATCCCAAGCTACGAGGCCGCGGTGGGCATCCGCCTCTCGCAGCACTTCGGCCTCAATGAATTCACCCTCGTCGATCTGAAGGAGGCGCCGCGCCTGCTGCAGTTCCCGCGGTACGTGCCGTGTGCCGTCCGCGTGCTGGCCTTCTATCTCGAACAGTTTCGCCGCGACGCCGGCGCCTCGGTACACATCCCTGTCAACGGCGGCTACCGTTCCCCGTCGCACAAACTCTCCCTGACCGCCACCCCCCACATGTGGGCCACGGCGGCCGACATCTACCGGATCGGCACGACCATCCTGAAAGGGAAGGAGACGATCGAGAAGTACAACGGGATCGCCGAGGACTTGAGCGACGACATCCATGTCCTCCCCTATGGGCACATCACCGGCGCCAACGCCGACGACCATGTCCACATCGACCTCGGCTACATCACCGTCATCCCCAGGATCATCAGCGAGGACCGGATGGAGGTGCCCCAGGAGAACCGTCCCCGCTTCGCCTTCGAGGACCGGCGCCAGCGCGAGCGCCGCTCCGTGCCGGACGTAGAAACGGAGAGGTAGGAGATCCTCGCGAGACTCACGTTGGGCCGCGCGAGGTGACTCCGGTCCGTCGTCGCTTGATTTTGGAACCTCGTGAGCTGATTCCAGGACCTCGCACGTTGACCTCAGGACGCGCGAGCCGGCCAATCAGACCGCGCGCGCTGGGTCAGGCACGGTGAACGCTGCTCCGAGTACCTCGCATGCTTCGTTTTGAACCATGAACGCTGCTCCGAGCACCTCGCATGCTTCCTTTTGAACCATGAACGCTGCTCCGGACACCTCGCATGCTTCCTTTTGAACCATGAACGCTGCTCCGAGCACTTCGCATGCTTCCTTTTGAACCATGAACGCTGCTCCGAGCACCTCGCGCACTGTCTTTTGGGCCGTGCGCACGGACTTTGAGAACGTACGCGCAGGGTCATCGACCGCACCGGCAGACCATGCCACGGCGCGCCTCTGCCTGGAATCGCTACCTCGAGACCCTGCAACCGCGAGACCCCGCGACCGCAAACTCAGGCCTGCCGTTTGCTATGGCTCTCGGTATTCGCCTCGCAAAACCGACACCAGTGCTGGGAACGGCCCGCATGCCACGAACGCCGAACGCAAAGGACCAGAGAGAAGTAGCCGACAGGCTGCTCCAGCGGACTCGGCTGGAGATGCCGGTCATCGGTATGGAGTCGGAGTTCAACGTCTGGCTCGACGAGGTGGAAGTCGATCCGAGAGAGTACTGGGGGCATCCCGGCGCATTCATCGACCGGCCGCTCCTCCCCCGCGAGAAAACCTCGCTGCAACTGCCGACCGGCGGCGCGGTCTATTTCGACCGAGGGGTCATCGAGGTCGTTACGCCG
>DATLWH010000408.1:0-2765 GCA_035576505.1 Thermoanaerobaculia bacterium
GTCGCCTTGCGGCGCGGGGGGGTGTCGCATTGCCGCGCGGGGGTGTCGCCTTGCGGCGTGGGCAGTGTCGCCTTGTGGCGCGGGAGTGTCGCGTAGCGACGCAGGCGGTGTAGCCTTGCGACGCGGGCCGTGTCGCCTTGCGGCACTGGTGAGTCGCCTTGCGGCACGGGCGGCGCGCCTTGCGACACGTAAGGTGTAGCTTGCGACACGGACGGTTTGCACGTGATCACCCATCGCGCAACGCTGCGACGCGAGGGTGGTCGCGCTGCGATTGCGGTGGGTGTCGCTGCGACGCGGGGGAATCGCAGTGTCACGCGCGCCGGCGTCTAGGGATCGAGAGGCCTCGACGCCGTGCGTCACGAAGATGACGACGACGCCGCCGGATGCCCGAACGCGTTCGGTTCGGATAGGAAAGTCGCCGTCCCGAAACGCGGCCGAAAGACCGCGTTCTTGCTTGCACCGCGGCACCGAAGCAGCGAATAACCCTTGGCAATTCAGACTCCGGTTCCGTCCCTGCAAGCCACTGAAGTGCGCGCGGCGCCGTCCGCTCACCCGGCCGAGGTATCATGGAGTCGAGTCGAAATGTGATGACGATCGACGTTGACGCCGTCTACGAGAACGGCATCCTCACGCTCAAGCATCCCGTGGACTTGCCGGAGAACGCCGAGGTGCACGTGACGATTCAAACCGCCGCCGAGGCAAGAACTCCGCTCGGGCGCCGCCTGCGCGAGCTGCGGGCGGAGATCGCCAGGTCGGGCATGGCTCCTCTGGGTTGGGACGAGATCGAGAGTCAAGTCGCGGTACGGCGCGGCGGGTGGCGAGAAGGGTCGTGAAGCTGACATTCGTGGATGCCGGCGTGCTGATCGCCGCCGCCCGAGGCGGCAATATCCAGGCCGGCCGTGCCATGGAGATCTCCGACGACCCCGAAAGAGAATTTGCCGCAAGCCCTTTCCTGCTGCTCGAGGTAGAGCTAGGCTTGGATAAGTTAGGTCACCGGTATTGCACTATCTAGAGCTTGCTGCATTTCCCCTAGTATCTCGTTCTCCAAGTCTCCGGCGAGCTTTTCACACCGATCTACCACTGTTGTCCAAGTCGAGGGCTTGCCCAGTGCGCCAAAATACTCTTCTTTCAGGCGATGGATAATCTCAATTTCTACGAAGCCGCATGCCACGATGACGAGTTCGAGTGGGTTCGATGGAGTGTTAAAATTCAGGTTGCGATGTTTCTCGTAGATTCTCTGGAGCTCCCGCAGTGGAATGGAGTAGTAGCGCTCATCCATACCGGCGTGCCCTAGTCGATCCTGCGCTGCCCGCCAAAGATTCTGCAATTTGCCTGAGAATTCATCGAGCGTCATGTGTCCTCCTGTGGTCTAAAGTATTCGCGGTTCAACCCGCACGAACCGCGACGCGCTCCGCAACCTCCGCGATGCAAGGCGGTTCGTGTCAGTGCAACCAAGTGTCGATCGCGCTTCGGATCCGCGATCTTTCGATACGTTTCGCGTGAACAAAAATGGAAGCTCAGGTTCTCAATTGACATGACACAGTCATCGTTGTTCTCCATAACGCTTGACGATGAATGCGAGGGTTCGGTCGACAGCATCGTCTGGATTCGCGAGATCAATGCGGTCCATCCGCCGCGGCTTGTCCAGAAAGTACCACCCTCGATCGTCCGTTGGGAATGACCACTCCCTAAGGTCACGTTTCTGTCGAACTACGATGCGCATGCTCATACCGGCGATGGCGGCTCCATAGAAGAACGTCGCGTAGCGATGACCTCGATCGCGCTGCTCATACAACGCGTTCACGAAGGAAAGGCCAGAGCGGATTGCATCGCCAATCTCCTTTTCCTCGATCTGAAGCTCGAAACCCGAACGGCGCCGGTCTTTCAACCGCTCGTCGAGTTTCTGATCAATGATCACTCCGCCATCTTCCCGAAGACGAAGCGCGACCGAGATCGTCCTCCCAGCGCCGCAGTCCTGCTGTCGAACGATGAGGTCGCGGTCAATGACCTCAGCAGTCTTTGGTCCTTGTTCAAAGTCGAACAAACGAACCGCGTCAGCATGGCCGAGCTGGAGAATCGATCGACGAAACTCTGGCTGGTCGAAATCAAGGATGTCGAACACTTCATCTTTGCGTTCTGGCACAACAGCGAGCCGGAGGAGCGCGGAACTGTCATCGTTCCGTGTACCCAGAAGCTGCTGAACGAGCGCGGGGTCGTTCTTGTCCATATCGATGACCTGCAAGCCCTGAAGTCCGGAAGCTACCGCCACTCGAAGGTCCTCAGGGGTCTGAAACGTCGTTCGGAACCTTCCGTGCACGTAACCCGAAAGACGTTGCACCAAGGCCTCCGTTTCCTCATCTCGCTCCGTGTCTTGGATGAACAATAGCCTAGGGAGCTTACGGCCTCGCGCTTCTTCGAATTCCTCCTCGACGACAGCCTTCCCGAGCGGTGCCGAGCCCGGACGATCTCCGATCACAGCTACGTAGATATCCGATGACTGCACGAGGTCGAGGCATGCCGACCGAGACGATAGGTCCAGCGAGGGAGAATCCTCGATGAGGATTGGAATCATCGCCGCGTCGAGGACGCCCTGTCGCGCTGCAGAACGGTACGACTCAAATCCTCTCATAACTGAGCTGATGAAGACACGGGCAGTGGTGCTAGCGTCAGTCGACACGGCAATTCACGCTGTGACAACGTTCGCAGAACGGCCGGCCCATCGAGTACCCCTGGCGGCGCCGCTGCTCAGTCTCTGTCGGCGTATA
>DATLWH010000409.1:0-2146 GCA_035576505.1 Thermoanaerobaculia bacterium
GAACGCTGTGTTCAAGAACAGCCGGCGTACCTTCGCCGGGGGCGGCTTCATCAATGACAACGGCCGCACCGTGACCCGTCTCGAGGCCGGTGCCGGGAAGCTCGATTTCTTCCGCCCCGGGCAACACGACTTTCAGGGTGCGCTCGGCAACCTGACGTCGACCAAGAAATTCGGCCACTCGACGAGCGGTACGCTTGGCGTGTCGCGTGACGTCGACTTCTCGCTTTTTCTCTTCAACAACTACTACATCGCCGACCGCTTCAGTGCCGCACTGGCATGGGACGCGTCGCGACGTCTGACGTTCACGCTTCAGGGAGCCATCGGCCGAGATCTCTACGAGACGCCGGAGAACGGTCCCCACGGGTTCCTCAAGCGGCGCGATCAATTCAGCTTCCCTTCCATCGGGTTTACGTACGCGTTCGCCCGTCTCCGCGGGGGTCTCGACCTCGGCTACGTGAACAGGACCTCGAACTTCGACGTGAACCTCGATCACGGAATGCGGCTGCTCTTTCGATTGTCTCTAACTCCTTAGAAGCAGAGAAGTTGGTCCTTTGATGAATAATTTACGTCACTGGAACGACGAGATCACGACCCCGCGCCTACGATCTGCCCGGTCCATTGGCGAGTGAGGGGTATCTTGCCGCCGCTTCTGAGAGGGGAAGCGGCGGCGTTCAACGTTGGAAGGATCAGATGAAACGAGTCTCCCATTTTGCAGTCGTAATCGCCGTGCTGGCCTCTGCTGTCTTCTCGCAGAGTCCGGTGTCGGCACAGACGCAGGTTCCGCCTGGCTCTCTCCTGGGCGAATCCTCGTCGAGCGCGAGCGACGCTCCCATCGGCCCTCGCGACTACATCGAAATCAAGGTCTTCCAGGACCCGAACCTGTACACGAAGATGACCGTGACCGACGACGGGCGCATCACCATGCCGCTCATCGGGAAGGTCGATGTTTCCGGCCTGACCCCAAGCGAGGTCGAGGCGCGAATCAAAGGTCTGCTCGAGGCGAAGTACATCAACAAGGCCGACGTCTCGGTGACCGTGCTCGAGGCCGGCAGTAAGCCGATCTCGGTCATCGGGGCGGTCATGCGCCCTGGCCGGATCGGCATCACGGGAAACATCAGCCTGATTCAGGCCATCACACAGGCCGGCGGGCTGGCCAGCGGCTATGGCCGGTCCCTCTACGTTCTGCGGACCGCGGCAAATGGCCTCACCGAGCAGATCGCCATCGACATCGACGATCTGATGGTCAACGGAAATCCCGATCTCAATCTCCCGTTGCGCGCGAACGATGTGATCAACGTCCCCGTCGACAGCTCGATCAACATCTACGTCCTCGGGGAAGTGATGCACCCCGGCAGCGTACAGTTCCGCCGTTCGCAGACACCCACTCTTCTTCAGGCGTTGGCCGCGGCCGGCGGCCCGACCGACCGCGCCTCGAAGGGGGTCATCCTCAAGCGCGTCGTCGGAGGGGCGGAGAAGACGTTTCGCTACAACTTCAAGAAGATCATCGACGGCCGCCAGAACGACATCATGCTGCTCGACGGCGACCGAATCGTCTTCACGGAAAGCTTTTTCTGAGGGTGCGCGCAGCAGCTCGGGCGGCGGCCGGTTTGACCCGCTGACTGATTCGTTGGAAGCTGTTGGAAGCATTACCGGTTACCATCAGCCATGGACCTGAATACTCAGGAAGTCCATCTCTCCCACTACTGGAACGTCATCTACAAGCGATGGAAGGTCGCTCTTTCGATCGTCGCGGTGGTGATGCTCGGAACGTACCTGGCCAGCGAATTCGCGAAGCCGCTGTATCGGTCCACAATCGAGATCCAGATCGAACGGGAGAATCCGAACCAGCTCACGGTCGACGATCTCTTCGGCATCGCCGCATCGGATCAGGAATTCCTCCAGACCCAATACGTCCTGCTGAAGAGCCGCGGCCTGGCCGAGAAGGTCATCGACGACCAGAAGCTCCTCACCGATCCGGAGTTCAACCCGGGCGGCGTCGCAGGAAAAAATCCGGCCCAGATCGCGCAGTTGCGCTCATCGCTGTCTGGCGGCATCAGCGGGCCGCTCGAGGTTACTCCGGTACACAGCACCTCCCTTGTCGACGTCGCGTACATCTCCTCGTCACCCCGCCTGGCCCAGAAAATCG
>DATLWH010000410.1:0-8325 GCA_035576505.1 Thermoanaerobaculia bacterium
CGAGAAAGTCCTCGAACTGAAGGTCACCGCGATCTGTAACCTCGGCCTCCTCGGCGGCGGAGAGGATGGAGAGACCCCTTCCTACGTACCGCCTCCACCTCCTCCCGGCGGAAGTCAGGTTCCTCCTCCACCACCGCCTCCGCGCAAATCAGCCCGCTCCAGCGATCTGCTGCTGTCGCTCTACAACTCCGACTCCCGACCGGAAGTTCGCAAGGCCGTGATCGAGGCGCTGTTCATTCAGGGCAACGCCCGGGCGCTCGTCGCTCTCGCCCGCGCCGAAAAGGACCCGGAGACGAAGCGGGAGATCATCCAGAAGTTGTCCGTGATGCGTTCGAAACAAGCGACGGACTATCTGATGGAGTTTCTGAAGTAGGGGCCGGGGAGTGGGGGGTGGGGAGTGGGGGGTGGAAGAGGCGGCACCGCCAGCCGATTCCACTTCGTAAGAACCGGTCTCTCCCACACCCCACCCCCAACCCCCCACTTCCCCTTACCAGATCACCCGTGCCCCGAGCTGGATCTGGCGTGGTTCGCCCACACCGCTCTGCACCGTTCCGTCGAAGTTGAAGATGAGGTTCGTGACCTCGGGGCGGTGCAGGTTCTTGCTGTTGAAGAGATTGAAAACGTCGATGGCCGGCTCGAGTCTGTATCTGCCGTACGGGAAGGCTTTCGTGAAGCGCAGGTCGAGCGAAGAGAATTGATTGTCTTTGCGGCCGAGGTTGCGCTGCGTGACCGAGCCGTCGGGGTTGATGCGGTCCTGTGGCGTCTGCGCGTCCGCCATGAATCGCGAATTGCCGAAAGCGTCTTTGCCGCAGAACGCGACGCTCACGACGCATGACAGCGACTTGGGCTGCGCCGAGCGATACGAATAGCGCACGTTCACATCGACGCCCATCGGAGCGTTCCACAGAAGCCAGCTATTCACACGATGCCGCTGATCCCGGTCGGAGTAGCCGTATTCGGCAGCCAGGTTGGTGATCTCGGCGTAGCGGAAGGAGAAGGGATCGCGCTCGTTGTCGTCGTCCGATTTGTCCTTCGAGTAGGTGTAGTTCACCTCGAACTGCAGATTGTTCGACGGCCGCTTGTTGATACCGAAGGTGACGCCGTTGTAGAGGCTCTTGGCCGTCGATTCGACCGTCGTCAGCGTGCCGATGCCGTTCGCTCCGCCGGCCCCGAGGCCGGTCGACCATGGTGAGCCGAGGAGCGGATCGTTGCGGTTCGTGAAGCGCGTGATGTGATCGCCTTTCGCGTAGTTGTACTTCACCAGGAACCCGTAGTCCTTGATCACTTCCTGCTCCCACGAGAGGCTGGCCGACGTCGTGCGCGGGTTCTGGAAGTGCTTGTCGAAGACGAAGACATCGGGATCGAATGGTGCGCCGATCTGCGACTGCGGAATGATGTTTGGATACGCCGGCACAGGCCCGAGGATCCCGGTCAGGGCGCTGTCGCGGAAGATCGTCTGTCCGAGTGAGCCGTTGGTCGAGCGCGACGAAGCAAGGTTGAGCCCCGGCACGCGTCCGTAATAAACGCCGGCGTTCGCCCGCAGCACCTTCCTGCCGTCGCCGGCCGGGTCCCACGCCATGCCGAGGCGCGGCTGCCACATCTTGTTGTCGCTGGGAATCTTACCGTTGGACGGAAACTCCTGTCCCTTGGACGTCTTGCCGATGAAGCCCGCAAAGAACACTTGATCAGGCGGCGTAATGGGATCGGGCTCCATCTCCGCCTCCCAACGCAGCCCGTATTGCACGTTGAGGTGCGGCGTGGCCTGCCACGTGTCCTGCAGGAAGACGGCAGGCTCGGTCTGCGGGATGCTCTGCGTGCCGGCCTGTTCCACGCTTACATTGCCGACGCCTGCCTGCTGGAGATAGAGCAGCACCGGGCCGGTGATCGACGCGCTGCCGGCGCAGACGCCGGTTTGCGACGATGTGCCGTCGGAGCACTCGACGTACTTCGGATTCTTCAGATAGTTGAGGAAGCCGTCGGTCGAGCTGAAGATGTACCGGCCGTTGGCAAACCCGAGGAACGTCTGCACCGAGTTCACGCGATTGAACTCCAGACCGGCCTTGATGTCGTGCGCGCCGCGCAGGAAATTGACGTTGTCGTTGAACTGCACGCGGGTGTCGTAGTAGGTAACCGGAATGAAGAACGGCTCGCCGAAGCGGTAGCTCTTCACGAAGTCGAAGGCCGTGTCAGGCAGGGGCCGGTTCTGTCCGGTGATGTCCGGGCCGTTGTACGGCCGCGGCCGGTTCTCTTTGGCGACCTGGAAACGGAACTCGTTGAGCAGCGTCGACTGCAGCGTCGAGGTCAGTCCGCCGACGAGGGCGTTCGATGAGTCTTTCTCGATGGCATTCGCGCTACGCCCCCACGAGTCGACGTCGAACGTGCCGTTGATCTGCTGCGACCATGTGTAGTTGTAGCGGAGGTTGGCGAGATTTTTGGCCGAGGGGTTCCAGTCGAGTTTGAGCAGGAGAACGCGCGCATCATTCGTATGCTCGATGGGGCCATTCTCGTTCGGGCTGCCCAGAGCGGCGAGGGCATCGACGACGCGCTGCTCGATCCGATTCGGATCCGTCTGCTTCGTGGTCTTCCCCTTCTGATAATCGAACGCGCCGAAGTAGAACAAGGTGTCGCGCTGCAGCGGACCGCCGAGCGTAAAGCCTGTCTGCGCCTGCGAGGAAGGGAACTTGGGCGAGAGCGAGCCATCGGGATTCTTGGGCTGGCTGCTCAGCGAGTCATTCTTGAAGGTGACGTGGACCGTCCCGTTGGGATCGTTCGTGCCTGACTTCGTGATGACGTTGACAAAGCCGGACATGGAGCGGCCGAACTCGGCATTCGCGCCGTCGGAGATGACGACCATCTCCTTCACCGCATCGAGGTTGAAGGTGAACGCCGGCCGCTGCCCGCCACGCTGCTCGCCAAAGAACGGATTGTTGAAGTCCGCTCCATCGACCGAGACGTTGTTGGAGATGCCCTTTTGACCGTTGATCGACAACTCATCGCCGTCGGGGCCCTGCACGATGGTGACGCCGGGAGTGAGCTTGGTGAATTCGAGGAAGTTGCGGCCGTTGTTCGGCAAGCCTTCCATCGACTTCTGATCGACGCGCGTCGCTCCTTCGGTGCGCGCCGTCTCGATGAGCGGAGGCGCCGCGGTAACGACGATCTCCTCCGCGGCGGTGGCCTGTTTCAACGCGATCTGTGCCGTCAGCGTCTGGCCGACACCGAGGTCGAGACCTTTCTGTACCAACGTCGCGAAACCCTGGAGGGTGGCCGTGATCTGGTATGGCCCGACCGGCAGAAGCACGGCGCGGAAACGGCCGGCCGAATCGCTGACGACCACGGCTTCGTGGCCCGTGGCCGTGTTCCTGACCGTCAGGGTGACGCCCGGAACCGCACCACCGCTGGCATCGACGACGGTGCCCTCGATGACGCCGGTCGTAGCCTGAGATTGGGCGAAAAGGGGAAAGGTTGCCAGGAGCAGCAGCAGGGCCAGGAGCACGAAGGACAGTCGACGCATACAGGTCTCCTTCTTTCTTTCGAGTGCCGGAGAGGATTATGGATGTGGCTTGCGAACAGGATAAATCCGGGCCCGTGCAATCGCAAATTTCAGCGGCTCACATTCGGATCCCCGCGGACGTAGAACCGGAGCGGCCATCCGGCGGCCTCGCCTGAGTTTTCGACCCCGATGCGCTTGCTGACGGCGATGTCGCCGTCGCTGAGGTCGATCTCGCGCGGCGCAAGCCAGAGGGTCTTCCCGTCCAGCGGCGCACCGTCGAGCGATTTGTCGATGGCCATGGCGGCGCAGAGTTTTCCCGGGCCGTTCATCAGGTCGCGGTCGCGCCTCGCTTTGGGCCGCCGCTCACGCATTGTCTCGATGCCGCGCACCGGTGACGCGGCCCTCATGAGCACAGCCTCGGCGATGTCGGATTCCTGGGTGACGACGTTCACACACCAGTGCATGCCGTACGTGAAGTAGACGTAGGCATATCCACCCTGGAGGTACATCGACTCGTTGCGCGCGCTGCGCAGGCCGCGCCGGGCGTGACTCGCGGAGTCGTTCGCGCCGAGATAGGCCTCCACTTCCACGAGACGCGCGGCCAGGAGCTCGCGGCCAAGGCGGCGCCAGAGGACACAGCCCAGGAGAGAGCGCGCCACCGTAACCGTGTCGTGCAGGTAGAACGCGCGCGGCAATTTCGCGGTCATTGCGATGGAAAGGCGCGGCCGATGGCGCGGCGGTCGAGCTGATCCTCACGGACGTGGCGGCTGAGCAGCCGCATCAGATCGCCATGGACGCCGGGCGTCGCGCCTACGATATTGCCGCGTTCCAACCACCGCTCGCCGCCCGAGAAGTCGGTGAAGACGCCTCCGGCCTCGGTGACGAGGAGCGATCCGGCGGCGATATCCCACGGCGAGAGGTGCAGCTCGAAGAAACCATCGAAGATGCCGGCGGCGGTGTACGCGAGATCGAGCGCCGCCGATCCGGCCCGCCGCACACCCTTGGCCACGCTGATCACTTCCTGAAAGATCGCGCAGTAGACGGCGACGAACTCCTGGGCGCGAAAGGGAAAACCGGTGGCGAGGAATGAGCTCTCGAGCGTCTCCTGATTCGAAACGTGCATCCGCTTGCCATTCCGGAATGCGCCCGCACCGCGCTCGGCGGTGAAGAAGAGATCGCGCAACGGCTCATAGACGATGCCGGCGGTGATCTCGCTTGCGGTCTTGACGCCGATCGAAATCGACCAGACGGGGAAGTGCTGCAGGTAGTTGGAGGTACCGTCGAGAGGATCGATGATCCACGTCCGCCCGCTCGTCCCTTCCGCGCTGATGCCGCCTTCCTCTCCGAGAATGGCGTCGTGGGGGCAATGCTCACGGATGATGGCGATGATGGCCGCCTCGCTCTCGCGATCGGCCCGAGACACCCAGTCGTTGCGCGACTTCAGATCAGCGTCATCTTTTCCAAGCTGTTCCCAGTGCTTCAGCAGGACCACAGCGCCGAGACGCGCCGCCTCCATTCCGAGATCGATGTCGTTCATTGCGAGGGGATTCTATCCGGGGGTCGGGGGTCGGGAGTCGGAGGGTGGGGGAGTGGGCAGTGGATTAGTGGATTAGTGGATTGGCGGATTAGAAAGTTCGTCCTAATCCACTGATCAACTAATCGACTAATCCACCCCCAATCTCCGACCCCCGACTCCCGACTCCCGACCCCCTCCCCCGATGCTATCCTCCAGAGAGAGAGGCCCATGCCACCGCAGACAATTTCGCGCTACCGCGTTGGCCGCCTCATCGGCGCCGGTGGGATGGGCGAGGTCTATCTGGCCGAGGACGAAACGCTCAACCGCAAGGTGGCGCTCAAGCTCCTGCCGGTGCGCTTCACGCGGGACGAAGAGCGCGTGCGCCGGTTCCAGCGGGAGGCGCGCGCAGCCTCGGCACTCAATCACCCGAACATCCTCACCATCTACGAGATTGGCGAGGACGAGTCCGTGCACTACATCGCCACGGAGTACATCGAAGGCGAAACGCTGCGCGAGCGGATGACGGCGCGGCGGCTGACCATCGGCGAGATGTTCGACGTAGCCGTCGGCGTGGCCAGTGCCCTCGCGGCGGCGCACGACGCCGGCATCATCCATCGCGACATCAAGCCGGAAAACATCATGCTTCGGCCCGACGGCCTCGTGAAGGTGCTCGACTTCGGCCTGGCCAAGCTGGCCGAACCGGAGTCGGCGCTGAAAGACAGCTCGACAGGCTCGGTGATGGGAACGCTGTTCTACATCTCGCCCGAGCAAGCGCGCAACCAGCAGCCTGACGCGCGGTCCGACCTCTATTCGCTCGGCGCGGTGATGTACGAGATGGTCACGGGGCAGCCGCCGGCGAAAGGCGACAATTTCATCGACGTCGCCTTCGCTATCGCCAACGAAGTGCCGAAGCCGCCCTCGCATTTCGTCATCGGCGTACCGCCGGAGCTCGACCACATCATTCTCAAGCTGTTGGAAAAGGATCGCGGCAATCGCTACGCCTCGGCGCGCCAGCTCCTGGCCGATCTCAAAACGTTGCGGCGGGAGCTGGAGTTCGAGAACAAGCTCAATTCTCTGGAGATGCATCGCCACGCCTCCATGCCGGGATTCGAGCAGCAGCCCACGATGCAAATGACGTTTCCGATCGCCTCGCGGCGCGGGGTTCGCGGTCTGCTCCGCGATCCGCGCATCATCGGATTGATGGTGATTGCCATCGCGGCAATCGTCGTGACGGCCGCCTTTGCCATCCTCAGGAGCAACCTTTTTGCCGACCGGATCGACAGCGTGGCCGTACTGCCGTTTGTCAATGCATCAGGCAATCCGAACAGCGAGTATCTGAGCGACGGCCTTTCCGACAGCATCATGGATTCGCTGTCGGAACTACCGGAGTTGCAGGTCGTGGCGCGAAGCACGGTTTTTCGATACAAGGGAAAGAACGTCGATCCACTCGCCGTCGGCCGTGATCTGCACGTCCGGGGCGTGGTGACGGGGCGGCTGATTCAGCGTGGCAACACCGTCGTCGTGCGCGCGTCGCTGACCGATGTGAAGCGCGGCACACAAGTGTGGGGGCAGCAGTACGACCGCAATCTTTCGGACGTCGTGGAGCTGCAGAAAGACCTGTCCGAACAGATCTCGTCGCAGCTTCAGCCGCACCTGACAGGGGAAGAGCGGAAGTTGATGAGTCGCCGCCGCCCGGAGAGTAATGAAGCGTTTCAGCTCTATCTGAAGGGCCGCTACTACTCCTCGAAGTTCAATGACGAGGAGGCCAACCGCAAGGGGATCGCTTACTTCAACCAGTCCATCGAGCACGATCCCACCTACGCTCTGGCCTACGCGGGGCTGGCATCCGCGTATTTCTCCCTCTCGAATCTCTTCATGCCCCCGCGCGAAGCGATGCCGCGCGTGCGCGAAGCGGCGGAGCGCGCTCTGGCGCTCGACGATTCGCTGGCACAGGCCCACACGTGCATGGCCCTGGCTCTGGTCTGGTACGACTGGGATTTCACAAAGGGGGAGAAGGAGTTCCGGCGCGCCATCGCACTGAACCCGAATGACGCCTATTCGCACGAGATGTACGGCGACTTTCTCGCGGCAACGGGCCGTTTCGATGCAGCGCTGGTGGAGAAGCGGCACGCCGAACAACTCGATCCTCTCTCGGTCACGGCGAGCTGGGACGTGGGCCGCACGCTGTTCTACGCCGGCCGCTACGAGGATGCCGTCGAGCAGGCCAAACATACGCTCGACCTCGACTCGAGCTTTCCGTACGTCTACTACCTCGAGGCACAGATCGAGTACCGCAAAGGCAATCTCCCGCAGGCGCTGGAGCTGATGCAGCGCTCCATGCAGCTCGGAGGGCACACACAACTCCTCATCACGATGTGGGGAATGATGAATGCCCGCGCCGGCAACCGCGACGAGGCCTTGCGGGCATTGGCCGAGTTGCGCGCCCGCGCAGCGGGCACCTACACGCTCCCGCTGTTCCTGGCCCGTATCTACACGGCCCTCGGCAACAATGACGAGGCCATGAAATACCTCGAACAGATGTACAACGACCGCTCCGAATCCGCGGTCTGGCTGAATGTCGATACCTCGCTCGATCCGCTGCGCAAAGATCCCCGCTTCATCGCGTTGATCCGGAAAGTGGGGCTGACGGCATCATGATGCTGGGACTTCACGGACATCCCGGCACGAGCTGTCCCAGAGTCTCCTTCGCCGGCGCAACATAGACCGCCCGGTCGGAGAGCGGCACATTCTGGATCGCCGCCAGCCACGATTCATCGAACTGACTCGAATGGCGCTCCATGTCGCGAAGGATTTCAGACCATGCCGAGGTCTGCGTTGAAATCAGGATCTCATTGGCGTCGAACCGCTGGAGGCCCGAGACTGCCGGCGCAAACCGGATCACGAGGGGATCGAAGGCGAAGGTGACACGGGTTTCGAGAAGGTAGAGCTCCGGCTCGTACGACAGCAGTTTCACCGCGTCGATCACGATGGCGCCCGTCTCCAGATGATCGGGGTGGCATGTGGTGCCGTGCCTCGGGTCGAACGTGAGCACCAGAGTGGGACGGAACGCCTCGATGTAGTGAGCCACCGCCGTCACGACGTCCGGACCGTCGCCCGATGATGTCCGCCAGTCCGGCTTATCGACTCCGGCGGTGTTCGGGTACGTGAGCAGAATCAGACCGGCGCCGAAGTACTGCGACGCGGATCCAGCCTCGGCGCTTCGCACGGATGCGACATCAGGATGGCATCCGTCTGAACGCAAACACGTTCCGCCTTCGCCTCTGGTAAGAATGAGGAAGGTGCATCTGACCCGCTCCTC
>DATLWH010000411.1:0-4224 GCA_035576505.1 Thermoanaerobaculia bacterium
CGTAGAGATTGGGAATGTCCTTCTCGGTGATGGGAACGGTGACGGTCGTCTGCGTCGAGGTCAGCTCGAATGTCTTCCACGTCCGTACGCCTTCGCGCTCGGTCGTGAGCAGCGCCGTGGCGTGCTCCCACGGCGACTTGACCATGATCCGCGCCGTCTCTCCGGGCCGGAAGGTCTTCTTCTCCGGCACGAGGTCGATGCGGTTGTGGTCGTAGCGTGCCCAGGCGGTGTAGCCGGCGCCGACGGCATAGAACCACGTCCGCGTTGTCGTGGAGTGGCCCTCGGCATCGGTGGCCGTGGCGATGATGAGGTACTCGCCTCCGTCGCTGAGCGGCACGTGAAGCGGCACCGGCGTGGCCTGGGTCGTGACGTCCCAATGCCCGGCCGGCAGTTCTTTGCGCTCGGTCTGCCAGTTGTAGAACCCGTTGCCGGCCGACTCCCGAACGGAGTTCCACTGGATGCGATGGAGGTCGATGCCGACCTTGACGTCCGCGGTAGCGGTGCCGCTCAGCGCCACGGCCACGATGGCGGTATCGATTCCCTTGGCGGCGTCGGCAAAGTACGGCGGCGTCTTCACGCCGACGTACCAAGGGGCCGGATCGACGTGGAACGACGTGCGGCCGGCGATCTGCTGGCGCGAGATGTCGGTGACGTTCCCCTCGAGGGTGTAGTTCCAGGGCGCGCCGGCGGCCAGTTCGGTGTCGAGCGTCAGCTTCAGCTCGCCCTTGGCGTCGAGCTTCGGCTCCTTCGTGTCGATCGTTTCGCTGTCGCGCCGGTGCTCGGAGTCCTCTCCCAGAAACTGCCACTGATCCTCGCCGAACCGCTCGCGGATGGTGCGCGGCACGTCCATGACCGGTTGCTTCGAATACGTCCATTTCACCGGCCGCGACGACATCGGCGCACCGAAGAGGTACTTGCCGACGATCACGCCGTTCAGTTTCGTCCCCGCGACCGACGACGGCGCTTTGAGCGTCACGTCGACGCGGAACTCCGGCCGCCTGTACGCGGCCACGAGGAAGTCGCCGTTGACCATCAACCGTTGCGAGGCGATCCGGGCACTGACGTTGTACTCGCCGAGCACCGACTCGGCCGGTACGGTCCAGGCCCATTCGGCGCTGCTCCAGTCATTCAGTGTGACCGTGCGCTTGTCGACTTCCTTCGCGTGCGAGTCGGTGACGACGATGTCGACCGCTGTGCCGGCCGGCAAGAGCTGCATGGCCGCCGGCGTGTCGCTGCGCAACACGACCTTTGCGTGCAATTCCTCGCCGGGCTTGTAGACGCCGCGATCGGTGAAGATCGTGCCGCGCAGCAGCGGCCGCGCTTCCGAGAGATCGAAGTGAAGCTCGAAGTCCCACGGCTGGATTCCTTCGTTCCAGTCGCTGGACACGTATGCGGCGTCGCCGTCCTTCTCGGCCGTGACGACGAAGTGCAACCCAAGGCCTTCCCAGGAGTTCTCTTCGACCTCCTCGCCATTCGCGGTCTTCTTGGTGCGGTCGACACGGAGGTCGGTGTTGGGGGCGATGGCGATACCGCCGGCGTCCGTCGTACCGGTCCAGAAGACTTTGTTGTCGATCGTCCGGATCGACACCCTGGCGCCGGCCACGGGCGCGGCGTTGTCGAGGCGTGAGACGAGGATGAGCGTGTTCTGCGGCGAGTCTTTGACCGAGATGCCGAGGTTCGTGACCTGCACGATCGTGCCGACGGTGTCTTCCGTGTAGCGGAGAGCCCGCGGGATCGGCGCGCCGGGCTTGATGACCGCCCAGATGATGCCGTTGCCGAACGACGACAACGACGATTTCAGATTCAGGCCATACGACTGCAGCTTGTCCGGAACCGGCGCGAGTTTGCGTGGGGATCCCGGCGTGGAGGGCGTGGTGTGGAAGCCTGCCTTCTGCAGATCGACGATCGAGGGAACGAGCTGGTCGAGCGACAACGGCGTCAGCCACTGCGTCACGTTCTGGAAGTTGCGCGCGTGGAACGGCAGGACCGGTCCGCCGCTCGTTTCCCATACGCCGTGGCCGTCGCCGAAGCTGATGTAGGCGACCTTATGGAAATACTCGACCACCCCCATCCACGCGTACCCGAGCGTCTGGCCCTCTTCCGTGGTGAGCGAGGGATCGATACGGATCGCGTATGTATGCGCGGGACTCAGTGAGTATCCGAGCTCGTCAAGGCTGTACTGCGTGGCGTGGGCGCCTTCCCTCTCCTCCCCTTTCGGTGCGGCAGGTGTGACCGGAGTCTCATGAGCGGGATCGGTGATGTCGGTAACGCTCACCGACTTTCTGAAGCTCAGGAACGGCACGCCGCTGCGCGAACGGAAGTAGATCGGGTTGTAGTAGTCGGGGTTGCACTCCTTCACACACTCGGTGTGGTCGACGAAGAACGTCGGATTCAGCTCGATCGTGAATGACTGCGCGCGGCCGGTGGCGACGTTGGCGCCCCTCGCCAGCGAATCGTCGATGAAGACCTGCAGGTTCGTGTCGGGCGGCACGCCGGGCTTGGTCTCGACGACGACGAGCTCCTTTGCGGCCTTGAAGTGATCCTTGTCCCAATCCGTCGGAAAAAACGACAGCACCGGCTGCCCGTTGCTCGCCGCCGCCTGCTGCGCCTTGGCCAACTTGGCGTCGAATGCCGCCACCTGCTGCGGCTCCAGTTTCTCCAGACGCTCACGAGCCGCCAGTCCGGGCGCCTTGAGCTCATGCGCGAGGGTGCGCAACTGGAGGTGCGACGCCAGCGTCTGGGCATCGACCGGCTGGTTGAACCAGAGGGCGATGACGACGCCGCCGTCGTACTTGCCGCCTTTGCGATACCAGTCGGTCCGCAGGAGCTGGATGGTCGGCGTGGTGAAGGAGAAGCGATACGCCTTCCCCAGCGTTTTCCCGCTGACCGCTTTGGCCTCAGCATCGATGCTGACGTCGTATTTCGTAGCGAATGGCAGCGGCGTCTTCGGATCAGGCGTGAAGATCAGCGTGGTCGTCCCCGACCAGCGGAACGATCCCTTGATGGCCGGTTCGACATGAAACCACGGCACCTCGAGGACCTTCGGAATCTTGCCGACGACGACCATCGGCTCGCTGAAGACGACCCGGATCTCATTGGCCTCGGCGAGGCTGGCCACCTCGCCAATCGGCCCCGCCTTCACGATCGTCAGTTGGTCGGCCGCACGCGCACCAAACGCGCACACAAAGAGAAGAATCCCAAGTCCAGCTCGCTTCATGCGGCGGAGGGTAGCATGGGCCGACGGGCCGTTTTGTGATGGGGGATACGCGTCTCGCTTCGGGACGCGCAGGTTGCATTCAGTGTCGGTAGTGCCATCGGTCCCCATCGTCGTCTCCTTCGATCCTTCGCTAGATCAATAGAAGTCCGGGATGTGGCCTGGCGAGTGTCCAGACAAGGAGAACCAGCGGCGGGAATGTGGCGGGATTGTGGCGGATGCTGGCTACGAAGCCTTTCGGGAAGCGCGCTCCATAGCCAGATGCAAGTCCCAGTCAGCCTGTAACCGCATCCAGAACTGCGGAGAGGTGTTGAGCAACCGCGCCAGTCGAAGAGCAGTGTCGGCGCTGACGCCGCGCTTTCCGAGAATGATCTCGTTCAGGCGATTCAACGAGATTTCGAGCCGCCGGGCAGCGTCGGCCTGGCCGATGCCCTGAGGATTCAGGAACTCCTCCAGCAGGATCTCGCCGGGCGAGATTGCGGGCCCCAGCCAGTTGGGATCTCTAGTGATAGTCCTCGACGCGGACTTCGTAGGCATGATGCTGCTCCCATCGGAACGTTACGCGAAACTGGTCGTTGATTCGAATACTGTACCGTCCTGCCTGATCGCCCTTCAGTCGTTCCAAGCGATTTCCTGAAGGAATCGTCAAATCTTCCAAACGCGCTGCGACGTCGATCGCCTTGAGCTTCCGCTGAGCGCTCCGCCAGAGCTCGCGAGGGATTCGTCTGGCTTCTCGTGTGTTCCGTTCGCGGAAGAGGTCAGTGGTCGTCTCATCGCCGAAAGACTGAATCACGGTCGGCTCTACATACTACACGGGTAGCAGGTAGTTCGCAACTGTTTGGCCGCGCCGCGCAAGCGCTTGAACGCGTCTAGGAGACTGCGCGGCAAAAGAGCGGTAGTGCGTCGTAAAATGGTGCATGCCGACGAACTACCGAGCGTACCAACCGGAGCAGAGTTACCTGCTGCCGCCGTCACCGAGCGATTGGCTGCCGGAAAACCACTTGGCGTTC
>DATLWH010000412.1:0-3739 GCA_035576505.1 Thermoanaerobaculia bacterium
GGGGGAAGGGGGAAGGGGGAAGGGTCCACGGTGATGATCGGCTTCGCGCCCCGACGTTGCGCCTCCGACACCAGCACCTGTCGCACTGCGCCGTCGGTCTCCCCAGTCACGAACGGAACGCCCGGCTTGGCGATGCCGGCCTTCTCCCGCGCGATCGAGGCAAGATCGGGACCTAGGTAATCGGTGTGCTCGAGGGCGATCTTGGTCACCACGCTCACCAGCGGCGTGAGCACATTGGTGGCGTCCAGCCGCCCGCCGAGCCCCACCTCCACGACCGCGATGTCGACGCCCCGCGCCGCGAAATCCGCGAACGCGATCGCCGTCGTGGCCTCGAAGAAGCTCGCGTCCAGCCGTTCCACGTCCGCGGCGAGCGTCTTGGTCCACTGGATGAACGCGTCTTCCGAGATCGGGACGCCGTCGACGACGATCCGCTCGGTCGGCGAGACCAGGTGTGGGGAGGTGTAGATGCCCACCCGGAACCCCCGGGCCGCCAGGTCGGCCGCCAGAAAGGCGCAAGTGGAGCCCTTTCCATTGGTGCCACCGACGTGAATCGCGGGAAAATGCCGCTCCGGGTGCCCGAGCACGTCGAGCAGCCCCTCGGTGGGTCCGAGGCTCCATTTGATGCGGCCGGCTTGTCGGGAAAAGAGAAAGCGGCAGGCGTCGGCGAACGACCACTCCGTCAGTCAGCGGCCTCCGCCGGCTGGCGGCCGGCCATGTGACGCAGCAGCTGCGCGGCGGAGTCCCGCAGCTCGCTGCGCGGGATCACCGTGTCCACCATCCCATGCTCGAGCAGGAATTCGGCCGTTTGGAAGCCTTCGGGCAAGTCCTGCCCGATGGTCTGCTTGATCACCCGCGGACCGGCGAACCCGATCACGGCCCCCGGCTCGGCGATGATCACGTCCCCCTGCATGGCATAGGAGGCCGAGACGCCGCCGGTGGTTGGATTGGTCAGGATGGAGATGAACGGCACACCCTTCCCCGCCAGCTCGGCCAGCACCACGGAGGTCTTCGCCATCTGCATCAGGGAAAGGACCCCTTCCTGCATGCGGGCGCCGCCCGAGGCAGACACGATGATGAGCGGGATTCGCTTGTCTACCGACCGCCGGGCCAGGCGCGCGATCTTCTCCCCCACTACCGAGCCCATGGAGCCCCCCATAAAGGCAAAGTCCATCACACCGAGGTCGACCGACATCCCATCCAGCCGGCCATAGCCGGTACGGATGGCGTCGAGCGGGCCCGCCTTCTTGGTCGACGCTTCCAGGCGGTTGGCGTAGTTCTCGAACTTGAGAGGGTCAGCGGAGTGCAGCTTGGGGTCCATCTCGTGCCACGACCCCTCGTCCACCAGCAGGTCGATGTACTCCTGGGCCGTAATCCGCCGGTGATGGCCGCAATTGGGGCAGACGTTGAGGGCCCGGATGAACCGGTCTTTGATGTCGATATGGCCGCATTCGTCACACTTTTCCCAGGCGTCGGGCGGGATTTCCAGCTTCACCCGTTCCGAAGTGCGAGGCTTCCGCTCTTTCTTAAACCAGGCCATGCGTGCCATAGGGGTTTGGAAAGGCACAAATTGGGGGTAGCCCACCCCCGGCGCCAGCCCCAAACGTGTAAGTCATTGTCACAGGCCAGCGTACCCCGACTGGCGGGATTCGTACGCCACCCGGAAGGCGATTCCCATCGCCAGGCTGCACGTCAACAGAAATGAGCCGCCGTAGGAGAAAAACGGCAGCGGAATGCCCGTGATCGGCAGGAGGTTCACCGTCATGCCGATGTTCTCGATGATGTGGGTGAAGATCATCCCGGCGATCCCGAACACGCACAGACTTGTATAGGGATCGGTCGCCTTCCGGGCGATCCGAACCAGCACGAGGACGAGCCCTGCGAACAGCGCCAGGGCCACGACGACCCCCACAAAGCCCAGTTCCTCCCCAAGCACCGAAAAGATGAAGTCCGTGTGCTGGGCCGGCAGGAAGGCCAGTCGCTTCTGCGACCCCAGCGTGAATCCCTTCCCTAACAACCCGCCGGACCCGATGGCAACCTTCGACTGGATGACGTGCCAGCCGGTCGCCCGGGGATCGACTTCCGGGTTGAGGAATGCCAGGAGGCGGTTCTGCTGGTAGGGCGCCAGGTGCCGCCAGAACGGCACCGCGATCACGCCCATCAGGACATTGCCCAGCATCACCCCCAACCCTTCCCACACGTACGGACGCCACCAAAGGAGAAGCCCGAACAGGACGACGATCCACGCCCCCCACGCGATGGTGGAGAACGAGAGCACCAGTCCGATGACGGGTGATGCGAGGAGGAGCAGAAGCGAGGGCTTGGTGCCGGCCCAGTAGAGCATCGCGAACAAGACCGCGACGAATACGATCGCGCTCCCCAGGTCCGGCTGGAGGATGACGAGACCGACGGGCAGTCCCAGGATGGCGCACGCCGGAATCAGCTCGCGCAGCGTCGCCGGGGGCTCTCGGCGCGCCGCCAGCCAGCGGGCCAGCATGAGGATCACCGCGAGTTTGGCCAGCTCGGCCGGTTGCCCGAGGCGGTGGCTGCCGATGGCGATCCACGACTTCTCGCTCGCGGCCGTCCCCGCTCCGCGACCAATGACCAGCGTGAGCAGGAGCAGGAACACTGCCGCGGCGTAGGCGAACGGCGTCGCCCACTCGAGGAGGCGCGGGGAGACGCGAAAGAGGATCGTCCCGGCGGAGGCGCCGATGACGAGCCAGATGATCTGCCGGTGCCAGATCGTGGCGGCGACGGTCGGCACGTCGGTCTGGCCCGCCGAGTAAAGCGTCGCCAGTCCGTAGGCCGCCAGGCCGAGGACCGCGCCGGCGAGCGGCTTATCGAGGTCGCGGAGGCGCATGCCGGGCGAGCGTATCGGGTGGCGGGAGTGTGTCGGCCCGGGCCGGCAGGGCTCGAATCTCCCGCGGCGCGCTGTCGGTCGGGAGGACGAGTCGCGCGTTCGAGACGATGGTCGAGTCGATGCCGAGGTACTTCGCGATCACGCGCGTGACGAGCGGCGCGACGTAGGGACCCTCGCGCGCGAACTCGATGATGGCGCCGACGACGATCTGCGGTTTCTCCGCCGGCGCGAAGGCGATGAACCAACCGTGATTCGGCCCGTGGGGATTCTGCGCGGTGCCGGTCTTGCCGGCGATGGTGACGTTGCCGAGCCGCGCGAGACGCGCAGTCCCGGTCTCGACGACGCCGATCATCGCCTGGCGCAGGCCGTCGAGCTGCTCGGCGCTGAGGCCGAGGTCGGTTTCCGGTTCCACCGCCGGATGGACGACGTAGGGCGTCCGGGTTTTCCCGTCGCTCGCCAGCATCTGATACAAGCGCATCATGTCGACCAGCGTCTGATCGTTCTCCCCCTGCCCGATCGCGAGGTTGAGCGTCACGCCCTGGCTCCAATGGCGCGAACCATAGAGGCGATCGAAGTAATCGGTGCCGCTCGGGAATTCGGAGGCGATCTCCCCGGGGAGATCGATGCCGGTGCGCGCGTGAAAGCCGAGCGCGTTGACGTCTTCGAGCAGCGAGGTCAAGCCGAGCTTGAGCCCGAGCTGATAGAAGTACACGTCACAGCTGACGCCGATGGCCTGCTTCAGCGTCAAGTTGCCATGCCCCGTGGGCTCCCAACACCGGAAGAAGCGATCGCCGAACTGCATGCCGCCGCGGCAGGGCATGGGCATCCGGCTGTTCATCGTGACCACGCCGCGCTTCAGCGCGATGGCGGCGACCAGGAGTT
>DATLWH010000413.1:0-6010 GCA_035576505.1 Thermoanaerobaculia bacterium
AACCTGCCGCGCATCGACATCATCGAGGCGTACCCGAACTATCCGGGTATTCAGAACATCGCGCCGGGCTTCCAGATCGGCGTGCTGGCCAGCCGCTTCACGAACGGCTCGCACACGATCTCGGTGAAGGTCTTCGCGAGCGACGGCACGGTGACGGAGCTGGGCCGCCGGTCGATCAGCGTCGACAACACGCTCAATCAGGCTCCGTTCGGCAACGTCGATATCCCTGATCTCTCAGGGATCTTCAACGCCTCGGGCTCGTTCCCGGTTTCCGGCTGGGCACTCGACACCGACGGCATCGCCAAAGTCGAAGTGCTGATCGACAACGGTGTGGTGCAGAACGCGATGTACGGCGATGCGCGGCCGGATGTGGCCAATACGTTCGCTGACTGGCCGGCCGCGCTCTACAGCTCCTTCATCGCCAACGTCGACACGACCCGGATTCACGACGGCGTGCACACGCTCGACGTCCGTGCCACCGACACCACGGGCCTGTCCCGGCTCATCGGCCGCAGGACGGTGCAGATCTTCAACGAGAACGCCAATCTCAAGCCGTTCGGCTACGTCGACGAGCCGATTCGTGACGCGGTGCTGTATGGCACTCTCTGTACGACCCAGCCGGTTTTCTCGCCGGCGGTCAATCCGCAGTCGCACATCACGCCTGTCCGCGGCTGGGCGCTCGACCTCGGCACGCGCAGCGATACAGGCCGTGTCGCCTACGCCGAGCTGATGGTCGACGGCGTGCGCTGGTATTCGACCGACGACTGCGCCTTCAGCTCCATCTTCAACAACTACGTCAACTGCTACGGTCTGCCGCGTTTCGACGTGGAGCGCTATTACCCGAACTATCCCGACGCACCGCGCTCGGGCTTCCTCTTCACGATGGATGTCGGCGCTCTTCTGGCGCTCGGTGTCCGTCCCGGCAATCACATCCTGTCGGTGCGCGTGGGCGACCAGGAGCAGACCTTCACCCAGTTACCGAACAGTGATGGCATCCCGGTCTTCTTCGAGTGTGCCGAGAATCGCGTTGCCGCCGCGGTCGGCTTCATCGATGTCCCCCATCCTTTCGATTACGTGAAGGGGACGGTGACGTTCCAGGGCTGGGCACTGGTCGAGAGAACGGGGCTCGTTGCAGTCGAAGTCCTGGTGGACGGCGACTTCGAGGGGACGGCGCAGTATGGGTTCCCTCGTCCCGACGTGGCCGTGCAGTATCCGTATCTCTTCAACAGCCAGAACTCCGGATGGCGCTTTACGCTGGACACGACGAAACTGGGGAACGCGCGCCACCGGGTGACGGTCCGCGTCCTCGACTTCACGGGCCTGCGAACGGAGATCGGCTCGGTCGATTTCTACACGCAGAACCCGAATCCGGCACCTTGATGCAGCGCGGCGGCCTGGGCGCCGCCGCGCGTTGCCCAGGTATCGGGTTCATCTCCACGCGTACACGTCGACGTTTGCCCGTGCGCGCAGTTGTGTGGTCCAAGTCTCGATCTGCTGATCGAGCTGCTGCGAGCGGATCAGGGTGGTGATTTCCTGGCGGACGTCGTTGAGCGGTGGGACAGGCAGGCCGCGCGCGACGCGCTGCTGACGCCACGGGCCGTCGTAGTAGGCGGTGATGTCGTCGGCCGTGACGAAGACGAGCGGCGCGAAGCGCTCCTGGATGTAGGCCTCCACCTGTAGCTGCCGCTTGATCAGGGCCCGCAGCTCATCGAGGGTCAGCTCGGCATGCGCGAGCGCGGAGTCGAGCTCGCCGGGGGAAGCGAAGCGGCGCCGGATCTCGACCAGCCGCGCCTCGATCGAATCCTTGGGGATGTCCTGCGCTCCGAACCGCTCGACGTCGCGGTACCGCAAAGCCTGAGCGATCAACGCCTCGAGGATGTCGTGATGGTAGTCGTCATCGCTTCTCCCGGCCGTGCGCGGGAAGAAACGGACCTGGGCCAACTGGTTGACTTCGCTCACGGTCAGCACCTGCTGGTCGATCACGGCCGCGATGCGGTCGACGGTGGCGGCGCGGACCGGCCCGGTAAGCGCGACAGAGAAAGTGAAAGCGATCAGAGCAGTGCGTTTCATGATGTCGTGAGGCCTCCGGTTCGCGCTTCCCGGCTCGGAATCAGTGAATGATCTTGACACCTTCCCGCGCAATTCCTACATTCTCCTGTGTGTTAGCGGTCGGACAGCGAGACTGCTTACTGCTCTCGTAATCCGCTATGGTCCAACACATTGAGCTCAACGGTGATGATCTCGACACCCGCGCCCGCGAGGTGCTGCGCGAGATCATCATGCAGCACGTGGCCACGGGCGAAGCGATCAGCTCGCGTTCCCTGGCAAAGTGCGGCCGTTTCCAGCTCTCGCCGGCCAGCCTCCGCAATGTGATGGCCGATCTCGAGGATCTCGGCTATCTGCAGCAGCCCCACACATCGGCCGGCCGCGTCCCCACCGACCGCGGCTATCGCTTCTTCATCGACAACATCATGCGTTCGCGCACGCTCTCGCAACGGGAGCGGGAGATGATCGATGACCAGGTCAGTCACGCCAACGAGATCGACGAAGTGCTTCATCTGGCCTCACGGGTCTTGTCGAAGCTCAGCGACCAGGTCGGCGTCATTTTCATGCCCACGCTCCTGCAATTCACGATCCGCAGCATGGACTTCGTGGCCGTCGCCGACAGCAAGATCATGTGCATCATCGTCGGCCAGAACGGCGTCGTCGTAAACAAGATCATCGAGACCCGCCAGTACTTCACGCGCGACGAGCTGCAGAAGATCTCCCGCTACATCACGGCCGAGTTCAGCGGAATGACGCTCGACAATATCCGCCGCCGGCTCATCCGTATGACCGAGGAGGAGCGCGCGCAGCACGATGCCATGATGCAGAAGACCATCTCGCTCGGCATCGAAGCGGTCAATGACCTATCGCCTCTCGAGCACGAGCTCTATGTCGAAGGGGCGGCCTCCATCCTCACGAAACCGGAATTCGCCGACGCCGTCTCCCTGCGCAAGACCTTCCTGGCGCTTCAGGAGAAAGAGAAGCTGGTGGAGATCCTGAACTCATGCCTCTCGGAAGAAGGTCTGCAGATCCTGATCGGATCGGAGAGCAACTTTACGCAGGTTTACAACTTCAGCATCGTGGCGCGGCGCTACGGAACCCAGGCTGCACCGCTCGGTATGGTCGGTATCATCGGGCCGATGCGCATGGAGTACGCGCGCATGGCGCCGCTGGTCGACTATCTCGGTGTGGCCCTCAGCCGCAAGATTGAAGAGGAACAGGAGCAACAGCAGTGAACGACAAAAACAGGTCCGCGGACGGCAACGGCGCCAATGACGACGCGTACGTGATCGAGGACACCGGCGACTCCGTGGCAGACATCGAGCACGAGATGGAGGTCGCGGCCCGGGAAGCCGTGGCCGGCGGTCCTGCCAAGGCGCAGGAGGACGATTTTCGCGACCGCTACGTGCGTACGCTCGCTGACTTCGAGAACTTCCGTAAACGTTCCGAGCGCGAGAAGGACGACTTCAGGCGCTATGCGCTCGTCGGCGTCATCCGCGACCTTCTGCCGGTGATCGACAACTTCGACCGCGCCCTCGAGCATGCCGAGGAGGATGATGAGTTTCACAAAGGCGTGGCCCTCATCTACAAACAGCTCTTCGACGTCCTGCAGCGCCATGGCCTCAAGCCGATCACCGAGTCCGGCGTCCGGTTCGATCCGAACATTCACGAGGCGGTGGTGCGTGAGGAGGACCCTTCCGTGCCATCGCACACCGTCGTGGCCATTCTCCAGAAGGGGTATTTCCTTCACGACCGCCTGCTGCGGCCGGCCCTCGTCAAAGTAGCCGTGGGCGGGTTGGAGGAGAATGGGTCCGCGGACGTTTAGCGCATGTCGAAGATTCTTGGAATCGATCTCGGGACGACGAACTCCTGTGTCGCCGTAGTGGACGTTGCGACGCCGCAGGTGATTCCGAACCGGGAAGGGAGCCGTACCACGCCGTCCGTGATCGGCTTCACGGAGGATGGTGACCGGCTCGTCGGCCAGATCGCCAAACGGCAGGCCATCACGAACCCGTTCAATACGGTCTTCGCCATCAAACGCCTCATCGGCCGAAAGTACGACTCCACCGAGGTCGTACGCGCCAAGCAAATCCTTCCCTACCAGATCGTGTCCGCCGAGAACGGCGACATGAAGGTGAAGATCCGCGACCGCGAGTACTCTCCGGAGGAGATCTCCGCGTTCGTGCTGATCGAGATCAAGGCCTTCGCCGAGGACTTTCTCGGGGAGCCGGTCACCGAAGCGATCATCACCGTACCCGCATACTTCAACGACAGTCAGCGGCAGGCCACGCGCGACGCCGGCAGGATCGCCGGTCTCGACGTTCTGCGGATCATCAACGAACCGACTGCCGCCGCGCTGGCGTACGGGCTCGATAACAAGCAGAACCAGCTCATCGCCGTGTACGACCTGGGCGGGGGTACCTTCGACATTTCCATCCTCAAGCTCGAGGACGGCCTCTTCGAGGTGCTCTCCACCTCGGGTGACACGTACCTCGGCGGTGAAGACTTCGACAAGCGGATCATCGACTGGCTCATCGAAGGGTTTCAGCGCGACACCGGCATCAGCCTGGCCGACGATCGCATGGCCTTGCAGCGTCTGAAGGAGGCTGCCGAGCGCGCCAAACACGAGCTGTCGGCCGCGGAAGAGTCGCGCGTCACCCTTCCGTTCATTTCCGCCGACGCCTCCGGGCCGAAGCATCTCAACAGCGTGCTCACGCGGCCCGAGTTCGAGAAGATGGTCGAGGATCTGATCCAGAAGACGATCGAGCCCGTCAAAGATGCCCTGAAACAGGCGGGGCTCACGCCCAAGGACATCGACGAGGTCGTCCTCGTGGGTGGGCAGACCCGCATGCCGCGCGTCATCGAGGCGGTACAGACAGCGTTCGGCAAGGAGCCCAACCGCAACATCAACCCTGATGAAGTCGTGGCCGTCGGCGCCGCCGTGCAGGCCGGTATCCTCCGCGGCGACATCAAGGACATGATCCTGCTCGACGTCACGCCCCTCTCGCTCGGCGTCGAGACACACGGCGGCGTCTTCACCAAAGTCATCGAGCGCAACTCCACGATTCCCACGAAGAACTCGCTGATCTTCACGACGGTGGCCGATCACCAGAGCAAGGTCACCGTGCACGTGCTGCAGGGCGAACGCGAGTTCGCGCGCGACAACAAATCGCTCGGCAAGTTCGACCTGGTCGGCATACCATCGTCTCCGCGTGGCGTGCCGCAGATCGAGGTCACGTTCTCGATCGATTCCAACGGCATCGTCAGCGTCACGGCTCGCGATCAGGCCACCGGCCAGTCCACCGGCGTCCAGATCAATCCCGCCGGCGGCCTGTCTGAGGCCGAGATCGACCGCCTCGTCACCGAGGCGGCCGAGCATTCACGCAGCGACTCGTCGCGCCGCGAAATCCGCATGATGCAGAACAAGCTCGAGGGAATGATTTACACCAATGAGAAGGTCTTTCGTGAGTTCGGCAAGATGCTGAATGACGAGGACCGTGACAAAGTCCAGAACTGCATCGCGAAATCAAAAGAGTCGGTGGCCTCCGAGGAGAAGCAACGCCTCGGCGACGCCATCTTCGAACTGCAGACCGCCTCGCGCATTCTGACCAGCGTCATGCTCTACAACCCCATGAAAATGAACCTTGGCAACGAACAGTGACGATGGCTACGACAGAAAAACGCGATTACTACGAGGTCCTCGGTCTGGCCCGCGAGGCCACCCTGGACGACATCAAGAAGGCCTACCGCCGTCTGGCGGTGAAGTACCACCCCGACAAGAACCCGGACGACGCCGGCGCCGAGGAGAAATTCAAGGAAGCGGCCGAAGCCTACGGCGTCCTCTCGGACGATGAGAAACGCGCCCGGTATGACCGCTTCGGCCATCAGGGCGTGGCAGGGGGCGGCTTCGATCCCAACCAGTTCGCCGACTTCGGCGACATCCTCGGCGATCTCTTCGGCTTCG
>DATLWH010000414.1:0-6700 GCA_035576505.1 Thermoanaerobaculia bacterium
TAGCTGGCCATCTTCGAGTAGACGTCCCAGCAGTAGTAATCGAAGCGGACACCCGGGTCGTCGATCATTGCTTTGACCTCGGCCAGCGATTTCGGCTCGAGATGCCGGAAAGCGACGACGACGTCGGCAACCTGCACACCGGTGTCATCGATGTAGTTCTGCGTCTCGACGCGGTAGCCGAGCCACTTCATGCAGCGGACGAGCGTGTCGCCAAGAACCGAGTTGCGGAGATGGCCGATGTGGGCAGCCTTGTTGGGATTGATGTTCGTGTGCTCGACGATGACCCGCTCGCCGGTCGGTGAGGCCGGCGCCATCACACTGCGGATGTGCGCCGCGGTAAAGGCGCCTCGGTCGAGGCGGAAGTTGAGGTAACCGGCCCCTTCGATGGTCACCGACTGCACGAACATCGGCAGATGGAGGCCGTCCACCAGCGCCTCGGCGAGCTCGCGCGGCTTGCGCTTCAGCGCCTTGGCCAGCTCCAGGCAGACCGGCGTGGCCAGGTCTCCCATCGCCAGGCGCGGCGGAGCCTGGAGAACGACGCGCTCGATGGCGTGGCCGAAGAGCGTCAGCACGCGCGAGGTCAATGTTTCGGTGAGTTGCTCGGTAATCTGTTCCAGGATCACGTAGTGCTCCGTTCCAGCAGCGACTGGCCCGTCATCTCCTTCGGCTGCTCGATGCCGAGGATATCGAGGATGGTCGGCGCGACATTCTGAAGCGCGCCGCCGCCGCGCAGCGAGCCGAAACGCTTTTGCGCGTCGACGAGGATCAGCGGCACGGGGTTGGTAGTGTGTGCGGTGTGCGGTTGCCCGGTGGCCGGATCGAACATCAGTTCGGCGTTGCCGTGGTCCGCGGTGATGAGGGCTACGCCATCGACCTCATCAACAGACTTGAGAATCCGATCGATCGCGACGTCCGTATCGTGGACCGCTTCGACCGCTGCCTTCATCACGCCGGTGTGACCGACCATGTCGGGATTGGCGATATTCATGATGATGACGCCGAATTTCTTCGATGCGATCGCCTCGACGACCTTGTCAGCCAGCTCGACGAGCGACATCTCCGGATCGAGATCGTATGTGGCCACCTTCGGCGACGGGACGAGGATCCGTTCCTCGCCGGGTGACTTCGTGTCGGAACCGCCGTTGAAGAAGAAGGTGACGTGGGCGTACTTTTCGGTTTCGGCGATGCGGAGCTGCTTCAGGCCGGCGTGCGAAAGCACTTCGCCGAGGTGGTTCTTCACCTCCTGCGGCGGGAAGAGCACCGGCAGCGTCCAGTTCTCGCGATACGAATTCATCGTGGCGAGATGGACCTTCGGCTGCATGGCGCGATGAAAGCCGTCGAACTCGTTGTCCTTGAACGCGGTAACGATCTCGCGCATCCGGTCCGCGCGGAAGTTGAAGAAGACGAGCGAATCGCCGTCTTCGATCCGCCCGCGGTGTGCCCCTTCCGGCGTCAGCACGGAGATCGGCTCGACGAACTCGTCGGTCACACCCTGTTCGTAGAAACGCCGCAGCGTTTCCAGCGGGATTTTCGTCTCCGTGCCGACGCCGACCGTCATCAGGTCGTAGCCGCGCTGCACGCGATCCCAACGTTTGTCGCGGTCCATGGTGAAGTAGCGGCCGATGACGGTGGCCAGATGCGCCTGCGGTTTTCCGTCGATGTGCGCGAGAAGATCGCCGAGGTACTTCTCGGCCGACTTCGGCGGCGTGTCGCGGCCGTCGAGGATGGCGTGGACGAAGACATCCTTCGCCCCCAGTGCGATGGCGGCATCGACCAGGCCGTGCAGGTGCGATTGCATCGAGTGGACGCCGCCGTCCGACAAGAGGCCGGCGAAGTGAATCGCCTTCCCCTGCCTGACGGCGTCGACCAGCACCGGATTCGCCTCCAGCTCGTGCCGCGAGACCGCTTTGCCGATGCGGACGATGTCCTGATCGACGATGCGGCCTGCTCCGATGTTGAGATGCCCGACCTCCGAGTTCCCCATCTGGTTGCGCGGCAGACCAACGGCGCGCCCCGAGGCTTCGAGCGTCGTCCACGCCGACTCCCGATACAGCCGGTCAAAGCACGGTGTCTCGGCCTCGGCGATGGCATTCGATTCGGATTCCTTGCGGCAGCCGAAGCCGTCGATGACGATGAGGATGAGAAAGGGTCGGTCGGACATGATTGCGGCTCCGCCGCGTTGTCGGTTATCGGTTGTCGGGGGCGGGAAGACGATTTCTCCAGCTCCTCTCGCGGACGGCGAACCATATCAAAACGCGCCGAGACCTCCGACCGGCCTTCAAACCGACAACCGACAACCGACAACGCGGCGAAGCCGCATCCCCTCGAACCCTGCTACACTTTCGGCACTAGCACTCAGCACCGCGGGAGGGGGCGGACCCATGAAGACCTGGGAGTACAAGATCATCAATGTCCGGTCGGAGAACTACTCGATGGATCCGCGGCGCGCCGAGGAGTTGAACCGGCTCGGCGATGACGGATGGGAGCTCGTCAGCATCACGTCGATCAACTTCAAGACGGGCGCGACCGATCACATCGGCATGGTTTTCAAGCGTGAAAAGCAACAGCACCCCGCGTAACTGCTACAGTTCGCGGTAATCCAATCGGAGTGACATCCCATGCCGAAGAAAATCCTCCTCGCGGATGACAGCATCACCATTCAGAAAGTCGTCGAGCTCACGTTTTCGGACGGCGACTACGAGGTGACGGCGGTCAACAACGGGGCCAAGGCGATCGCAAGACTGGCCGAAATGCGGCCCGACATCATCCTCTCGGACATCATCATGCCGGAGAAGAACGGCTACGAGGTGTGCGAGTACGTGAAGTCGCATCCCGAGTACCGCAACATCCCTGTGATCCTGCTCACCGGCACGTTCGAGCCGTTCGATCCCGACCGCGCCGACAAGGCCGGCTGCGATGCGGTCGTGACCAAGCCGTTCGAGTCGCAGAGCCTCATTCACAAGGTCGAGGAGCTCATCCAGCAGAGCCAGTCGGGCGGGGCCGCTTCCGAACCGGCGCCGGCCGCCCCCAGCGCCGATCCATTCGGCCACGACAACGACATCTTCACCGCCGCTCCGGCGGCAACGCCGCCGGCCGCCGCGGACATGCCGTTCGACGCACCCTCCGACGCCTTCTCCGGGGAGACGCGAGCCTTTTCGCGGATGACGTTCGAGGATATGCAGCGGATGGACAGCGAACCGAGCGCGCCGGCGACCGCCCCGCAGCCGGCCATGCCGGAGCCCGAAGCGTCTCCATGGGACGAGCCGCCGGCAGCCTTTGGCGGCGAGACGCGCGCCTTCCCGCGCATGAGCTTCGAGGAGATGCAGCAGATGGCTACGGAATCGCAGCCGGTGCATGCGCCTGAGATCGCCACGCCGTTCGATGCTCCGGCGCCCGCGGCGCCTCCGCCTCCCGAGCCGTCGCCGTGGGATGAACCCCGGCCGGACGACGCCTCGACGCGTGCCATCCCGAAGATGAGCTTCGAGGAGATGCGCCAGGTGGCCGCGGAGTCTCAGCCGGAGCCGACTCCGTTCGAAGCACCGGCCCCGTTGTTCGAAACGCCGGCCCCTTCGCCGGAGCCGACACCGTTCGAAACGGCAGCCCCTTCGCCGGAGCCCACACCGTTCGAAACGTCGGCCCCTTCGCCGGAGCATGAGCCGTCTCCGTGGGACGAGCAGCCCGCGGCGTTCGGAGGGGAGACGCGAGCCTTCCCGCGCATGAGTTTCGAGGAGATGGAGCAGATGGCCGCGACGCCCTCGCCATCGCACGATCCCTTCGCCGAACCGAATCCGAGCGAGTCGCCGTTCGGCGTCCAGGAGACCCCCGAGCCCGCTGCGGAAGAGCCGGCATGGTCGTTGGCCGCTCCAACGATCGAGGCGGCCAGCGAGCCGGCCGTCAATAGTCAGATCACCGACGCAACCGCCGTCAACAACCAGATCACGGACGAACCCGCACCCGCGGTTAATCACCAGATCACCGATGAGCCCGCGGTCAACCCGCAGATCACCGACGCACAGGCCGTAGACCTGACCGACGAGCAGGTCGACCGTATCGCCCGGCGCGTGGTGCAGTTGATGTCGGAGCAGGTTGTCCGAAACATCGCCTGGGAAGTCATCCCTGACCTCGCCGAGATGGTGGTGAAGGAGCGAATCCGGCAGCTCGAAGCGGAGGCGTGAACGGAGTTTCTGGGTTGCTGCGTTGCAAGGTTGCTGCGTTGTCGGTTACCCAGCAACTTTGCAACCCAGCAACCGAGCAACCCCAATGAAGATTTACACCCGCACCGGCGACGCCGGCGAGACCTCGCTGTTCGGTGGCGCGCGTGTCCGGAAAGATGATGCGCGTATCGAGGCCTACGGCACGGTCGACGAGTTGAACTCGTTCATCGGCGTCGCTCGGGCCAGCTGGCCCTCGTCACCGCTCGACGGTCCGTTGCACGTCATCCAGTCGGATCTGTTCGACATCGGCGCGCATCTGGCCTCGCCCGGTACGTCGCGTTTTGCCGGTCCTGACGCGGCATCGGTCTCGGCCCTGGAGCGGGCCATCGACGGGATGGAGTCGGAGCTCGCGCCTCTCAAGACGTTCATCCTCCCCGGCGGCAGCATCCCCGCCGCGCAGCTTCACGTGGCCCGCACGGTCTGCCGGCGTGCCGAGCGTCTCGTCGTAGCGCTCCGCGATGATGACGAGGCCACGAAGGCCTCGATCACCTACCTGAACCGCCTCTCGGATTTCCTGTTCGTGGCGGCGCGCTATGCGAACCACCAGCAGGGCGTGGCAGACGTGCCGTGGACGGGGGGGTAACAACGCGCGGCAGGAGAACGTGGGCCGGACTGTCAATCCGACCGAGTGCCGCGTCAGCGGCACTAGATGGAGTCCCCGATTACTCCAGTGCCGCTGACGCGGCACCAACCACGACATCTCTTTACCAGGGGTGCTCGCAAAAAAACGCTCGCACCCCTGGCTATCGTCTTGTTGCAGCTAACGCGGCAAAGGTCGGACTCTCAGTCCGACCGGGCGTACGAAAACCCATCGCCTCAAACTAACGACCGCGCAAGACCGGTCGGACTGAGAGTCCGACCTACGTTCGATGCGAACTACTCCCCAGCGTCCCTTCGCTTCGGCGGGTTCGCCGAGTTGCGCCAGGCGGACCACCACAGATCGCGCAGCAGCGAGGCGCCGGCGGCGAGACGTTCGGCGGTAAAGGCCTTTCCTTCCGGCGACGGCGGGTTGCGAAAGATGTCGAAACCACCGGCTTTGTCGACGCGGTAGACCTCTTCGACCAGCGCGTTCGACTGGCGCACGAAGGTGATGGCCGCGTCGAAGTAGTCGGCACGCAACTGCGGTGCGGTCATCTTCCCTACGATGTCTCCCGTGACGATGGCGTGCGAGACGAAATCCGACTCGAAACGGGCGTGAATCAGGCAGTCATTCGCATAGCCGTTCGGGTTCGGGGTGATCCAGCCGTTGTAGTTGATCGTGTCGTGCAGTGGATTGGAGGCGTCCGCGACGAAATGCCCGAGGACGCCGGAGTCGCGGACGATGTCGCGCTCCAGGAAGAGGCGGTCCGGCGAGCCCGGCGCCGCGGCGCGCCACAGACGCCACTCCACCGTGAGCTGCTCGCACATCTCGGCAATGCGCCACGGCAGAAATCCCGAGTCGGTATTGCGAATGCCGTAACGGCGCAACGTGCCCGACGTCGTCAGCAACGCCACGAACGAGTATCGGTCCCGCGGCAGTTTCAGGGCGGCGATGTACTCGTAGTTCAGCACGTGGTCGGGCGCGTTCGACGCGTCGGCCGCCGGCCCCGCGCCGCGCCAGCGGTCGGGGTCGGGACCGAGCCATGTGAGCTGCGGAAACTGGCGATAGAAGAACTGCGGCATGTCGGTCGGCAGCCCGATCGTGGCCGCCTCGTTCGCCATCAGGTGGCCGGCCTGTCCCCAGGAGAAGGCGGGAGTGGCGGCGAGTGAAAGAAGAAGGAGGAGAAGGAGGAGTCGTTTCACGGAGCGCGCATTGTAGTGAAACGAAAACGGCCCCGCGTGGCGCGGAGCCGCAAAACAGGTCCCAAATTGGTCGGGGCAAGAGGATTTGAACCTCCGACCTCACGGTCCCGAACCGTGCGCTCTAACCAGGCTGAGCTATGCCCCGGGCAGTCGGATCACGCCGGAAGCGGCGCGAAAAAGAGACGCGGATTCTAGGGGAACCGCGCCGCCGGGTCAAACCGGCCCCCCGCGGGGTTCATTCCGTAGTCAGGACGGCGGAAAGGATTCGCGTTTTTCCATGCGGTGACAATGCGGAAAGAACCGTGGGCTTCGCCTGCCGGACGGAATCCCCCCTGCTGGCATCCTCGTTTGCACCGGGGTGAAGGGGGACTTCATGTCCAAGCGTTTCTTCACCTTACTCATGATTGCCGCGGCGCCGCTTCTGGCGCAGCAGCCGCAACAGAATCCACCGCCGTTCGGCGAGAAGCTCGACGTCAACCTCGTGCAGCTCGATGCCATCGTGACCGACCGCCGCGGCAACCAGATGCTCGGTCTCGGCAAGGACGATTTCGTCGTGCGCGAGAACGGCACTCCGCAAACGGTCGATTCAGTCGACTACTTCACGAACCTCCGCCTCATCAATGCGCCGGAGTCGCAGGCCAACTTCAAAGTCGAGCGGGTTCACGACGAGCGCTACCTCATCTTCTTTTTCGACAAAGTCACCT
>DATLWH010000415.1:0-3641 GCA_035576505.1 Thermoanaerobaculia bacterium
GTCAAAGGTGCGCTGATCGACACCTTGTCTGGCCCACCCGTAAGGTCGAGCCGGAACTGGAGCTTCGGCAGGTTCGTGGCCGTGTCGATACCCGGGTTGTTGACCTCGACGAAGTAGTTCAGCTCGTCGCTGGTCTTGAAGATCAGGTTGCCCTTCGGAACGATCTTCAGTTTGCCGAACGCGAACGGCGCCTTGGGGGGTTCAGCCACACCGAGCTCGTAGACGTTGTCCGAGAGAATCATGCGCGAGGTTCCGACCGATTCCTTGGATGGACCAGCCACTTCGATCGGTCCGGAGGTGACGAGCACCGGCGCACCGCCCTTGGCCAGGCCGACGATGGCGGTGTATTTGCCCGGCTGAAGCGTCAGGGTCTTGTCGACAAAGAAGTCGGTGCGCGAAGCGGTCAGCTTGGCAGGCTCCTCGAACGTGGTCACGCGCGTGCCTGAGGCGTCTTCGACCGCTCCGAAGATCGTGTCGGCGCCGTCCGCGGCAATGCCTGCCGACGACGGAACGTAGACTTGCACCGGCACGAACGGGTCTCCGGCCGGAGAGACGAACTCCGCGTAGTCGAACACTCCGCCGCGGCTGTTCGCCTTGCCGCCTTTGGCCTCGGCGAGGGCCGCTTCGAGTGCGGGCGTTTTCACGCCAGCCACCGGCGCGGCCGGGAGTTTCGCCACGGCCACCGTGCCGGCCGGCGGGAAGGTTGGCGCTTTGGTCAACGTCGGTTGCGTGATGAGGCTGTTCACGACGCGCTGCTGCGCCGCCGTCAGGTCTACCGGAGGTAACAGAAGTTTGAAGTTGCCGTCGTTGTATTGATCGTGGAATGACATCTCGACGCGGGGAACACCGAAGGGCTTCTGGGCCGCATCGCCTTCGTAGGTCCAGACCATATCGGCAAAGCCGGAGCTCGAGAACGCGCTGCCGACCTCGGAGTTCCGCATGTCGCTGCGCGTGCCCGAATTGGCGCTGCCGGGTGCCGTTGAACGCGTGGCTTTGGTGGGTGCGCCGAAAAGGATGAGGATGCGGCCCGGATCGGTCATCGCGCCGCGGATACGGCCACCGTGGCTGAGCGTGTCGTCAGCGGCTTTGACCCGGGCGTCGAAGTCCTCATGGAATTCGTTGCGCGGCGTGCCCGGCGTAGGATCGCGGCGCGCCCAGAAAAGCGCGATGAAGGCATCAGCGTCAGCGTCGGTCTGCAGCGCCTTCCATGCCGCCTTCTCCTCGGCGGTCATGAAGTATTGCGCCGGTCCTTTTCCAAACTCCGCTTTCGCGGGCGAGAGCGCGGCAAAGGCGCTCGTGGCCGCGGCAACTGCGAGGACGGCGGCAATCAGAAAGTTACGAGTTTTCATCGGTTTCTCCATTGATTTGATCGCCCGATCGAAACATCCCACGATCGGACCTATTCCCCTCGGGCAGGGGTTCATTCGCCGTCGAATTTCTCCATCTCGTCGTACAACTTGTCCATCTCGGCGTCGATCTCTTCCTGTTTGATGATGCCTTTGCGAACCAAGAGAGCTGCGAGGCTGTGAAGCAGGATGCTGTTCTCCACGATCATCTGCTCGAACTGTTCGTCGTCATCGCCACCATTGCCTTCGCGATCGATGTCGTCCATGCCATGCGCCTCCTTCCCTGCGCGGGGACGATGTACCACAAACGCGCGAAGAAAGCAGAAAGCAGAATGCAGAAAGCAGAAGTGCTTCGCTCGGCCACAATCGCGGCAGATCGACCATTTCTGCCTTCTGCCTTCTGCTTTCTGCTCCGCAATACAATCGCGCTCATGAAACGACTTGCCGTCCTCGCCCTTCTGCCCTTCACTCTGCTCGCCTGCTCGAAAGGCGAGCCTGCCGCCACCGCCACCGCCGCTGGCGCACCTCCGGCGATGAAGGTCGGCCTCCTCACGCCGGGCTCCGTCAACGACGGCGGCTGGAACGCGATCGCCTACGAGGGGTTGAAGCAGATCCATCAACAGCTCGGAGCGGAGATCTCGAATCAGGAGACGAAGACCCCGGCTGAGTTCGAAGAAGGCTTTCGCTCCTACGGCGCGAAAGGGTTCGATCTCGTGTTCGGTCACGGTTTCGAATTTCAGGACGCCGCTCTCAAAGCAGGCAAGCAATACCCGAAGACGGTCTTCATCACGACGTCCGGCAGCTCCATCGCACCGAACGTTTCGCCGATGGTGTTTCAACTGGAGCAGGCCACGTACCTTCTGGGCGTGATCGCCGCGCGCGAGTCGAAGAGCGGCAGGGCCGGCCTCGTCGGCGGCATCAACCTCCCCTCGATCGCCTCGACCTTCCTCGCCTTCAAGGCCGGCGCGCAGTCGGTGAACCCGAAGTTCGAGGTGAAGGAGATTTACACAGGGAACTTCGATGATGTCGGCGCGGCCAAGCTGGCAACGCTGTCGTTGATCAACGCCGGCTGCGACTTCATCTTTCATCAGTCCAACGAGGCCGGCCGCGGCGTCTTCCAGGCCTGCCAGGAGCGCAAGGTCCGCTGCTTCGGCTCGAACAAGAATCAGAACGACATGGCTCCCGACGTCATCGTGGCCTCGGCGGTTCTCGACGTGCCGGGGGCCTTCCTCTACATGGCCAGGCTGGTTCGCGACCACAAGTTCCAGCCCCATGTCTATTGGCTCGGCATGCGCGAGAACATCGTCTCACTCGTGTGGAACGACAAGTTGACGTCCACGCTGTCGCCGAAAACGATCACCGAGGTCACGCGCATCGAGGGCGACATCCGCTCCGGCAAGTTCGAGGTGCCTCGCGGCAAGTTCTAGCCGGCACGGCCGGCGGCGTTGGTTGGACTCTCCAGTCCGACCCGGCCGGGTTGAGAACCCGGCCCCACGTGTCGCCGCCACTACACTGAATGCCTCTCATGCGACTGTCGCACATCACCAAGCGCTTTGGCGCGAACGTCGCGGTCGATGACGTCTCACTCGACTTCGCCCCGGGCGAGATCGTCGGTCTCGTCGGCGAGAACGGCGCGGGAAAGACGACGCTGATGTCGATCGCGGCCGGCGAGCTGGCCGCGGACGCGGGGACCATCGAAGACCGTGCCGTGACCGGCGTCGTCCATCAGCACTTTCTGCTGGTCAGTGAATTCACCATCGCCGAGAACCTGGCGCTGGCGATGTGGGGACGTGACGCCGAGGAGACCATCCGCGCCTCCGGAATCGAGCTGCGCGATGTCCAGCGCCGCATCGCAGATCTCTCCGTCGGCGAGAAAGCAAAGCTCGAGCTGATCAAAGCGATCGCCCGCCATCCGCGCTTTCTCATCCTCGACGAGCCGACTTCGGTGCTGGCTCCGACGGAAGCGCGGGAGCTGTTCGACGTCATGAGACGGCTGGCCGCCGCCGGCACGACGATCGTCTTCATCAGCCACAAGATCCCCGAAGTGCTGGAAGTGGCCACGCGGATCGTCGTCATGCGGCGAGGCAGCATCGTGGCCGACGGCGGCGCGATGACCGCGGAGCAGCTGGCGGAGACGATGGTGGAGCGGCGGAACCTCACGCTGGACGCACGCAGGTCGGACTCACGTAGGTCGGACTCTCTAGTCCGACCGGCGCTTGCGCAGTCGTCAACGACAGGCGCTCTCTCCATGACCAATCTCCCGAGCACGGGTCGGACTGGAGAGTCCGACCTACG
>DATLWH010000416.1:0-3826 GCA_035576505.1 Thermoanaerobaculia bacterium
TCATCGAGCGACTGTTCCTGCCGCACCTCGGCCTGGAGGATGACGAAGCCGGGGTCGTGCAGCCCTGGGAGGAAGCTCGATACCGAGGTGGCCTTCTTCGGCTCCACCAGCGCCTTGTAGAGCCGGCCGGACGGTGTGTCCGTCAGAAGCCTGTTCAGAACCTGTACCGCGGCCGAGTCAGGATGCGACTCCGCGGGAATGTGATACGCGACCGCCAGCGCCTGCACGTCGCCGACCCGCCGCAGCGTGACCGCGCGTTCCCCGTCCTGCGCCGGTTCGGCGGTGTACGGTTCCTCGAGCTTCCGCGCCGGCCGCGGCATGGACCCGTAGATCTTCTCGACCTCGGCCAGCGTCTTTGCTTCGTCGAACTTTCCGGCCACCAGCAGCACGACGTTGTCCGGCTGGTAGTACTTGCGCCAGAAGGCCTGCAGGCGGTCGATGGGAACGCGCTCGATGTCCGCGCGCGAGCCGATCGTGGAGTGTCCGTAGTTGTGCCAGAGATAGGCCGTGGAGAGAACGCGCTCGTCGAGGACGTTCTCCGGATCGTTCTCCCCCATCTCGAACTCGTTCCGCACGACCGTCATCTCGGAGTCGAGGTCTTTGCGGGCGATGAAGGAGTGAAGCATTCGATCCGCTTCCAGCTCCAGGGCGAATCGGACGTTCTCGTCGGTGGCCGGAAGGATCTCGAAGTAATTCGTCCGGTCGTACCAGGTCGAGGCGTTGTAGTTCGCGCCGTGCTCCTTGAGCGCCTGGGGGATGTTCTTGTGGTCCGGCGTCCCCTTGAACATCATGTGCTCGAGGAGATGGGCCATGCCCGTCTCTCCGTAGCTTCCATGGCGCGAGCCGACGAGGTAGGTGAGGTTGATCACCACGGTCGGCTTGGTCTGATCGGGGAAGAGGAGGACGCGCAAGCCGTTGGGCAGGTCGTATTCGGTGATCCCCTCGACGGATGTAACTTTCTCGGCCGATGCCTTCGCCGCCTTCGCTTTCTTTGCTGTCGCGGTCTCTTTCTTCGCGGTTGCCGGCGCGGCGAAGGTTGTCGCCGCGAAGGCGGCGAGGAACAAGCACACCATCCACTGCTTTCTCATGGGTTCTCCCTGTTGCCGTTCGTTGGGGAGGCATTCTGTATCGGGAGGGGGCGGGGTGGTACGAGGAAGTTGTGACGAAAGTGGGGGGGACGAGGATGGGGGACGCGTAGGTAGAGCCCAAACGCTGTCATCCCCACTGCCATCCTCAATGTCATCCTGAGACTGCCGCAGCCGCTGAGCGAGCGTAGCGAGCGAATGGCGGCGGAGGACGGCGAAGGATCTCCAGTGGCAGCGCCTGAGGCAGGAGCGAAACTGCGGTTTCTGTGAAGATCAACGACAAACCCCATCTGCGCTTCTGCCCCATGCCGCGCATCTGGAGATCCTTCGCCGTCCTGCGCCGCTCTTCGCTCGCGATGCTCGCTCAGCGGCTCCGGCAGGCTCAGGATGACAACTCGCCTCGCCTGTTCATGCCATGCGAGTCATGAGAGGATTGGTAGGTTGAAGTGAGCGCGTTGAGTTTGCGTTTGCCGCAGTCTTTGCATCGAAAGCTCGGTGAAGTTGCAGAGCGCGAGGGCATCTCCATCAATCAACTGATCAGCTCGGCCGTCGCTGAGAAAATGTCGGCGCTGATGACCGAAGAATACTTGCATGAGCGGGCTGCACGCGGGACTCGTCGCAAGTTTGCCGCTGCACTCGCGAAGGTCGCCGATGTCGAGCCCGATGCTTCGGATCGACTCGTCGAAAGAAACACAAAGAAGAGCCGAAAGAAGGCTGGCGCGGCCTGACACTGCAGTCGAAGGGACGATCCTCGGCTATCATCGCTCCGCCCTTCAGCCCATCCGGAGACGATCTGAATGAAGAGAGCCATCGTGGCCCTTGCATGCGCACTGTCGTTGTTCGCAACCACCCTCCTCGCCCAGACCAGCGCCTCCCTCAACGGCATCGTGTCGGCCGAGGGGCATCCGCTCCCCGGTGTCGCGGTCACGATCTCTTCGCCCGAGATGCAGGGGATGCGGAGCACCTTCACGGGGGAAGGCGGCGCGTACAGCTTCTCGGCGCTTCCGCCTGGCGACTACTCGATCGCAATGACCTTCGCGGGGATGGAAACGCTGCGCCTCCCGGCCGCCCTTCGTCTATCGCAGACGTCGCGGGTCGATGCGGTGATGAAGCCGGCGGGGACGAGTGAGACCATCACCGTCACCGCTCCCGCCCTCTCGGTCCTGGAGACCCCCACGGTCTCGACGAACATGACCCTACCCTTCATCGAGCGGCTGCCGGTGCTGCGCAATCAACTGGCCACGGCGCAGTTCGCGCCGGGCGTGAGCAGCAACACGCTCGCGAACGGCGAGCTTGCCATCGCCGGCGGTCCTGGTTACGACAACCTCGTGCTCGTCAACGGAGTCGTCGTCACGGAGAACACGCGCGGGCAGATGCGGCCGCTGTATGTCGAGGATGCCATTCAGGAGACGACCGTGCTGACGGGCGCCATCTCCGCGCAGTACGGGCGGTTCAGCGGCGGCGTGGTCAACACCATCACCAAGTCGGGCGGCAACGAACTGGCCGGGTCGTTACGGGATTCCTTGAGCAACCCCTCGTGGTCTGCGCAGTCGCCGGCGTTGGAAGCACGTGAGAACAACCTCAATCACGTCGGCGAGGGAACCCTCGGCGGATTCGTCGTGAAGGACCGTCTCTGGTTCTTCACTGCCGGACGGTGGGCGAAGAACGACACGGCGCGGCAGACCCTCTCCATCCCGGGCTTTGCGGCGAACCCCGTGTCGTTCGCCTCGCCGGCGATCAGTTACGCCGAGGGGAATGACCAGAAGCGATACGAGGCGAAGCTGACCTCGCAGATCGGAGCGCGGCAAACGCTGGCCGCGTCATGGTTCGGTGTGAACACGGTCGGCTCCGACGCGCGCTTCTCCAACAACATCTACGACCTGGCCAGCCTCACCGAGCGGGTCGATCCGGAGTCGCTTCTGGCCGTCCACTACAACGGTCTTCTGCGGACGAATCTGTTGATGGAAGGGCACTACTCGGCGCGCAAGTTCTCCGACCGCACGGGAGCGCAGACGACCGACCTCATCGCCGGCACCGTGCTCCTCGACCGCGCGAACAACAACACGCGCTTCAACTCTCCGACTCTCTGCGACGTCTGCGACGCCGAGCGCCGGAACAATGACGACGCGCTGCTCGAGGTTCACGACTTCATCGACGCGAAGTCGTTCGGCAGCCACGACATCGTCGCCGGTGTCGACCGCTTTGCCGAACGGCGCTACGCCAACAATCACCAGTCGGGGAGCGACTTCTCGATCTTCGTGACGCGTGCGCAATGGAGTAATGGCGTGATCTATCCCGTCATCACGTCGACCAACGCCACCGGCGGCGGCACGTTCATCCGCTGGAATCCGATCCTCGTGTCGGCCAGCGCGGACGATCTCCGCACCGACTCCGGTTTTGTGAACGACACCTGGAGTGCCGGTTCCCGCCTGACGCTCAACCTCGGCGCGCGGTTCGACCGCAATCATGCCCTCGATGCCGATGGCACCGTCAGCTCGCGCGATGAGAGACTCTCGCCACGTCTGGGCGTGCAGTACGACCTTCGCGGCGACGGACGGCACCGCTTCAGCATCTCCTTCGCCGACTACGCGTCGCGTATCGCCGACAACATCGCCGCGTCGAACCAGGCGGCCGGCAGCGCAGCGGCCATCGATTTCGCCTATCGCGGCCCGGCCATCAACACCACCGGGTTGACCGTGCCGATGGACGAAGCGATCCGCCGCCTCTTCGATTACTTCAAC